>JACPFE010000319.1 GCA_016183145.1 Deltaproteobacteria bacterium
ATAAGGGAAGGATTGAAACCAATGCCCTAAACCCCAGCCCACAGCCGGGCCAGTCCTGAAATCTATGTCCTCTGCGGTAAAGATACCAAAGGAACCGAAGTTGTGTTCAACGTCCGTGGACCGGGTCCACGCCGGCCCGGCAAATACTCTGACAAACTGTTCGGCGGAAGTCACACCGTGGTCAAGCATTGACAAGGCTAGTAATGAAAACGCTATTATAAATTTTTTGGGTATCTTCATCCGACCCTCCATCCCGATTTTTTAACCACGTGCTGCAAGTTTGAAACGGCTTTTTATACCTTGTTAGGATACAAAAGTCAAGATTTTTCGCGGTAAGCGTACCGGCCAAAGCGTGATGACAGCAGGCTTAAGTTCCAAGGCTATGAGACCTCCTGACAGTAGTCGCCGGAATCGCTTCTTATCTACCTTGTTGACCCGGCATGCTCGTGCTCCAGAAGTTCGTCGATTTTCCTGCGGCGGCGTACGCGCCAAGACTTTCACCAAAGCCGCGTCTGAGCGTGCTATCGCCTACGCTCATGCGCCGAAGAACTCGACAAAACGCTTCTTGATCTCCTCGGTCCGTCGCTCCAGCTCCTCCGCATCGACGCTCAGGATTTTCAGATCAGAGAGCTTTGGTTTGTCCGGCGGATAGGTCACCTCCGGATGCGGGACGTAAAGCGCTTCGCTGTCGGCCAGGTATTGCTGAACCTCCTTCGTGTAGATGAAGTCGGTGAAGAGCCTGGCGGCTGCGGGGTGAGGCGCAAAGCTGGTAATCGCTGACGGCGAAACAACCAGCGGCAGGCCGTCCTGCGGGTAAACGATTCCGATGGGGTTGCCTTTTTTCTTTTGCGTGTAGAGGAAATAGTCTGCCCCATTCGCCCCGATCATGCGCTCTCCCGCCGCGACGATCTGCGCGGGGTCATGAACCGATTGCGTCAGGTGAGGCTTGCTCTGAGCGAGCTGTTTAAAGTAATCCCAGCCATAAAGATTCACGAGCGCCAGCACGTAAGTTGCGACGCTGCCGCTGTAGGATGGATGGGCGGTTACAAGCTTTCCTTTCCACTTGGGATCGAGGAGATCTTTCCAAGTCTTCGGCGCATCCGCGCTGGAAACGAGCTTGGAGTTATAGGAGATCACGATCAGAAAGGCGCGCCAGCCAAAAGCGATACCATCGGGATCTCGAAAGCCTTGAGCAAAACGCTCAGCGCCGGCAGGCGCATATTTGGCCAACATCCCTTTCTTTTTGAGGAGCGTATAATGGCCGACGTCCGAGGAATTAAAGACATCGGCGATTTTGAGCCCCGCGCCCGCTTCCTGCATGATGCGCTGCAGAATCCGCTCTGAACCTGAGCGGTGAAGCTCCACTTGGATTCCGGGATAGGCCTGCTCAAAGAGCTTTGCGACCCGCTGGGCAGTGTCAAGCGCCGCTGCTGAATACCAGACGATCTTCCCTTGCCGTCGCGCCTCGCTGAGCCGTGAGTCCTGTGGCCATACCGCCACAGTCACCGCCGAGACCGTCAAGAACACGCCCAGCGCGGCGGACCAAATCCGACCGCTTTTCTTTGTGCGTACCATAGTCTCCTCCCTTTGGACCCGCTGCCGAAATACAATGCTTGCCGGACCCGCAAGCCGAAATAAGCCGTCGATGAAAAAAGATTCCTTTGGAGGTGGGATTATCACGAAAGCAGAGCGCTGTCGAGAAAAGATTCACGACGGCTGCCCTTTTTCTCGTTGACAGCCATCGTCTATTTGCCCTATCGTCGCTCAAGCCTTTTGATGGTTTGTAACATTCGCTCCCTTTCATTCGATCCGCACAAGTGGAACATTCATTCACATTCCACGAAGTTGGCGCTAGAAGAATTTTCGAACGGTCGCTTCGAATGATGAACACCGCGCGCGGCTACCAACGTCTTTCGCAAGATGAGTTTCCAGGATGCCGATGGCGCTTCTATTGCGTGGGTAAGTTACTGACGTCTCGCTTCGCCAAACGTTGGCTCAAGGAAATCAGGAAGGAGACCGAATCATGTTAAACGTTGTCCGGGCGATCGCCATGGCCACCGCCGTTCTTTGTTCGTGGTCCCGTCTTTCTGCTCAAGAGAACCTTAAGTTTCCGGTGGCCATATCCACCAAGACGCTCGGCTACGGCATTCTTTGGGCGGCCCAAAAACAAGGTTTCTTCGCGCGGCAAGGATTGGAAGTTCAGTTGATTACGATGCGCGGCGCGGATAAAGCGGTGCAGGCGCTGGTCGCGGGATCGGTTCATGTTTCGGCTGCCGGTGCGGATGTCCACATGGCCGCCGTGGAACGGGGACTCGACCTGGTCATGGTTGGGGGCGTGATTAATGGTCTCACGCACATGATTATGGGTACGAAGAATTACAAAACCTATCAGGATCTACGCGGTGCCACCATCGCGGCCGCTTCTACCAGTATGAGCTCAGGAACAACCCTCGTCCTGAGACGGATGCTCAAAGCCAAGGGATTAGAGTTCCAGAGAGATTACCAGCTCATTGGAACCGGAGGCTCAGGTCCGGCATTCGCCACCTTGACGACCGGTCAGGTCGCCGCAGCTTTTGTTGCCGCTCCGTTGAGCTTCGCCGCCGCGGAAATGGGCTATAAT
This sequence comes from Deltaproteobacteria bacterium, assembly GCA_016183145.1. Lineage (GTDB taxonomy): Bacteria > Desulfobacterota > Binatia > UBA9968 > UBA9968 > JACPFE01. The sequence continues at coordinate 2,621 of JACPFE010000319.1, forward strand.
ATCATCGGCCAGGTGGTGGATCTAATACCCAACTATCAGCTTGCGGTTTTATCGGTGCAACGTTCCTGGTCCGAAAAAAACCGTCCTCTCCTGATCCGGTTCTTAAAAGGAACTGTCCTTGGTGCTCGTTGGCTGCTCGAGAACAAACAAGCGGCGATCAATTATCTGGTAAAGGAGATGGATCTCAAGCCGGAGCATGCGCGCAGCGGTTGGGAATATTATTCGGAAAATCGCATCTGGCATCCGGATGCGGATATTAATCTTGAGGGACTCAAGGTCACCATGCAAATTTATGGCGAACAGACCCAGGCTAAGGGGCCGCTCCCCAGCCCGGCAAAATATTTGGATCGGAGTTATCTCAAGGAGGCTTTAAGGGAACTCCAAGGTTCAAAGAGTTCATAAGCAAACTCTTTTTGACATTGCCAGATATTCGCCTTCGCCCAACGATTAGAATTCAAGTCCAAAACTTTTGCCCTTTTTGCAAACTTCCCACGAGCAAAACGCAATGGAAAACTTAGGAATGACTCTCTCTTTTTTCTCAGCCTGGGGAAAACGGGACTTTGTAACGGACGGAAAGGGAGGGAAAAAGAGCGAATAGAGGTGGCGCATTATTTGCAGCCATCTCCCACCGCCGGACAGCTTTCGCCCATTATTTTTCGATCATTGCGGTGTTGCTTTGTATCATGCAGCGGTAAGCGCCGATATTCACCACTCCTACCTCGGGACTTGTCGTGATCATCCCTGCTCGCGCTCAGATCTAGCGTCCTTCATTTGGTTCGTGGCAACGAAGATTGCGCAAAAGGAAAACATTCAACGGAGAACTTGTGGGAAGCCGATGTGAACAAGAGAGTGACATACCGCAGCGCGTTGGCAACGAGGTTAAGCAGAGCTGAACTCCCTCCAGAAGAATTCCTGGGAATTGAGAAAAGGAGGCAAATTTATGACTGGAAAGATCCTCCAGCCGTTGGGAAGCCGGGCGTTAAGTGTTTTGGCTCTAGGCATCGGATTGGTATTGAACGTATCATTACTAAATGCCCAGTCCTTGCCAAAGAAGATCATAACCGGAATCAGCACTCTAACCGGATCGAGCGCGATTTTATCGGTAGCGCAAAAGGCCGGCCTATTTGAGCGGCATGGATTGCACGGGCAAGTCGTCTATTTCAGCAACGGCACTATCGCCGCTTCGGCATTACTATCCGGAGACGTAAAGATTAGTCTCATGTCTGCCAACTCCACTCTGGCCGCTGCTATCGGAGGTGCAGAGGTGGTCCAGATCGGCGGACTGACGAACAAATTAGACTATGGGCTCATGGTGCTTCCGTCGGTCACAAGCCTCCAGGAGCTTAAGGGGTCTAGTTTAGGAATCGCGGGATTTGGAGGGGCATCGGATTTCGCGGCGAACTACGTTATCCGAAAAGAAGGCATGATACCCGGAAAGGATGTAACCCTTCTGCCGGTTGGCGGCCAACAAGAACGTCTTACAGCTTTGGCCAGCGGCAAGCTGAAGGCTGTGCTCCTTCAACCTCCATTTACGAAAAGGGCGGAAAAAATGGGGTTTAGAAAATTGGTTGATTTCTCGTCGTTAGACCTCGAATTCCAAACGTTGGGCTATGCTACGACCCGTTCTTACCTCAAAGCGGATCGTGAGACTTGCCTCAATTTCCTCAAGGCGGTCACAGAAGCGACGTACTTTTTCAAAAGCCATAAAAACGAGAGCAAAACAATCCTGGCTGCTTTCCTGAAGACAGAGGACCAAGATGCTCTGGAAGAAACCTATAATCTCAATGCCCGGTATTTGATTCCAGAACTTCCGTACTCCTCCGTCAAAGGACTGCAAAACACACTGGATCTAATGGCCTACCGAAATCCAAAGGCAAAAGACAAAGACCCGAGGGAAGTGATTGATGATAGTCTAGTAAAGACAATGGAAGAAAGCGGTTTTATCGCTTACCTTCGGAAGACATACTCTATCCCTGCCCGGTAGCAAGAGTGAAACAGTGATCTTTACTGAGTTTAAGAGGATTTCTCCAGAGAGGGGGACGTGATGATGAATCCGAAGGCTGAGAACGTGGGAACCTCAGACACAAACTATCGTGACCTGAGAGATTGGCTCGACAGGGTTGACCGTCTTGGAGAGCTTACGACAATACGCGGAGCTAACCGTGACTTGGAAATCCCGGGAATTTGGGAAATTGTAAGCCGACAAGGCGGAGGTATCGCCCCAGCGCTGCTGTTTGATGAGATACCCGGCTTTCCTGCCGGCTTTCGGATACTATTCGGCGAACTGGAATCGGTAAGACGCCTCGCACTTACCCTTGGCCTAAAGCTAAATCAGGGCGACATATTAAGCTGCGTTAAAGCCTGCCGCACCAGACTGAAAGAAATGACGCTGATCCCGCCTCAGAAAGTCGAATATGGAAAAATTTTGGAAAACGTTGATAGTGGCAGCAACGTTGACCTAAACAAATTTCCGGCGCCGAAGCACCATGAAAAAGACGGCGGCCGATACTTTGGCACGGGGCATTGCGTCATTACGCAAGACCCGGATGAAGGTTGGGTCAATCTGGGCACCTATCGATGCATGCTTTTTGGTAAGCAGTCGCTGGGCCTGCACATGAGCGCCGGAAGAGATGGCCGGACCATCATGAATAAATACTTTTCTCGCGGCGAGCCGTACAAGGTGGCCGTCGCAATCGGAGCTGATCCGGCTCTTTCACTGGCTAGTACGATGACTGTGCCTTGGGGAATCTCTGAGTACGATTTTGCCGGAGGGTTAAAGGGCAACGCCATTGAAATCTTAGAGGGTCCATATACGAAATTGCCGATACCGGCCTCTGCGGAAATCGTCGTTGAAGGCGAGTGCCGTCCCGGCGACACCCAATTAGAGGGGCCCTTTGGCGAGTGGGCAGGCTACTATGCCAACTGCGGTTTATCGCCAGTCCAAGAACCGATCATCCATGTCAAAACAGTGCTCTATCGCTCGAAGCCAATTCTTACCTGTGCGCAGCCGGCAAAGCCTCCTTCAGACCTCTTCGCCCAGTCGGTTTTTCGCTCTGCGTTGATCTGGGACGAGTTGGAAAAAGCCGGTGTCCCCAATGTCCGAGCTGTCTGGTGCGACCTGGCCGGAGGCAGCCGACTTTTTAACGTGGTGTCGATAAAGCAGGCTTATCCGGGTCATTCCCGGCAGGCAGGGATGATAGCGTCCCAATGCGGCTCTGGGGTCTATATTGGTAGATATACGGTCGTAGTAGACGACGACATCGATGTGACAGATCTCAAGGAGGTGATATGGGCCATGTCTACTCGGTGTGATCCGGAGAAATCGATTGACGTTATCCGGCGGTGCAGAAGCAGTTCGGCCGACCCTGCGATCTCACCTGATGTAAAAACATCTTCTCACAATCCGGACGACACATTTACAGCCAAAGCCATCGTAGATGCGTGCTGGCCCTATGAGTGGAAAGACCGCGCATTCCCGGTCGCTCAAGTTAGTCCGGAACTTCACCGCCTGATTCTCGAAAGATGGGGCAGGGAGCTAAAATTAAATGGCCATGGTGCGCGGTAGCCGCGGGTAATTGCCAGCCCCGCAGCAGCCGGTAGCCGTGTTCGAAAGCGCCGTCGAGCCCGCGGATCTGCGGGTTACTGCGCAGATCGAAAAGCTGCTCGCTGCGCGCTGACACAACGGTCGTGCCAATCGCAAGCGGTGCCAGACTTGCGAAAGTTGCGTTTAGTGCGGACGAGCGGGAATCGGAAGCCAGACGCGGTTCCCACCGCACTGAAGGCATGGAATCATGCGGCGCGGTCATTGAGAGTCCACACTCGAACTCTTCTACCTCGCGCGCGCAATACCGGGGCGGCCATTTCCTGGAGGCGCACCACGGCTCGGACCTTCTCCGGAAAAGGCAGTGCCGCCAGCCTGTGACGGCGGGCTTCCTTCGCGGCGAAAAGCCGCTCGATCTCCGGTTTCAAGGTGTCCATTGCTTCCATTTGCCTTCCAGACCGTGGCGCTGGATCACTCCGGTTCGACGTAAAAGGTCGCGCCCATCGCGCCGCCAATCGCATGGCGCTCGATCACGCCGCCGCGCTCCATTTCGTTCAGAATCTGCAAGGTGCGTTTCATCGCTAATTTCCAGGGCAGTTTAACACAGCATCAGCCAGAATTCTGTAGAATTCGGGGGACATAATTTTTTGCCTTCATCCTTCATCCTTTCCCCTTCGTCCCGTCGATGCTCCAGATCCCCGCGCCCTGGGACGCCATGTAGAGAAAGACGAAGCAGAAGAACACCGCCTCCACCCCTTTGTTTTGAATCGGCCAGAAGCCCTGCGGGAAATGGGCGATGAAATACGCCGCGGCCATCTCGCCGCTAGCGACAAACGCGGCGTAGCCAGCAAACCATCCGACAGTGATGAGCGCGCCGAGAATCAGCTCGAGGACGCCGGCTACACCGTAAAGCGATGCCAGCGGCACCGCCGCGCCGCCGATGCCGCCGAAAAGTCCGAACACTTTCTGCGCGCCATAGCAAAAGAACAAGAGACCGACGATGATTCTCATCATTGCGTAAGCCTGCGGCGCATAGCCGGCAAGAAATCGTTCCATGATCTTTTCCCTCCTTTGCGCGAGTTACACCGACTTGGTCGCCCCTGCGCAGCGCTGGATTCTGCGTGGTCTCGTTCGGCGCTTATGCGTCGATCCTTCCGCCTGAGCTCAGTGGCTGCCATGCTCCAATACCGTAAGGGCGGCGCGGCAGCAGAGCACATCCTGCTCGGGCCGGCTCGCGCCGGCCACGCCGATGGCGCCGACGATGGTGACGCCGTTGATGATCGGGATCGCGCCGGCGGCGGGCAGTATCCGCCCCCGGTGAGAAACCATCAGGCTGCGCAGCCAGGGTTCGCGCGCCTCGGGCACGAGCTCAGCCGTGGCGACGTGAAAAGCGGCCGCCGTGCAAGCTTTACTGAGCGCCAGTTCCGCGCTGCGGGGCTCGGTTTTATCCATTCGTCCGACGGCGATCGGAAAGCCGGCCTCGTCGACCACCGCGGCGGTCACGGCGAGCCCCATTATCTGCGCGTAGTCGTGGGCGGCATGCACCATTGCCCACGCCGTATCGAACGGCACCGGCCCAGCTATTGCCTTGTGCTTGCGGAAAAAGGCTGCGTTGACCTCGATGGATGCCGCGTGCTCGGCGGGGATATCGACGTCTTTGAAGATCGCGTCCACGGGACAGACGATCTCGCACTGCTCGCAATCGATGCACACTTCCGGGTCGATGTAGAACTGCGGCGCCCCCGGCGTCGTATGAATGCAGGCCACCGGACAAACCTCGACGCAGGCGCCGTCGTTGGTGCATAGATTAGTGATGATGTAAGCCATTTAAATTTCTCCTACCGCCGCCACCCGTCCACCCCTAGGTTCCAATCGTTCAAGTCGTTCCAGCCCCCACCTCTTTCCTCCCCCGCGTCGCAGGGGAGGATGAAGAAGGGGATTGAACGGAGCGGAGCGGTTGAACGGCTTGAACGATTGGAACTCTTTATCCGTCCGGCGCCAGCGGCAAGTCGGTGCGGATGACATTTGCCACATGCACGTTGGCGCCGAATTTCTCCGTCACCAATCTTCCCTCCGTATTAAGCGTTCCCAAACCCGCCGCCGCAGCCAATTTTTCCGCATTTGGGTCCGGCGCCGCGGTGGCGCGAAATCCTAACTCCCTGATCCACGCGCTCAGCACGAAGCTGATGAACAAACCATTCTGCACCGGCACCTGGCCGCCGATGCCTGGCGCCTCGCGCGGGTCATAATCTGCGCGCACTACGCATATGACCGCGAAGGGATAAGCTTCTTCCCCCTCACCCTCCCCTCTCCCCCGCAACGGGGGAGAGGGTAAAGATGAGGGGGCGTCGATTGAGCTTAGCTTGACGATGCCCACCAGAGCGGCGCCAAAGTACTCGGCCATTCCCTTGACGTGGCTCGAAGTGATCTCCGGTGTATGCAGCTCCGCTTTGGTCGGGAAAACATTGCCCTCGGGCGCGTTGCGGATCAACTCCGTGACCGTATTGGCGAGATCCGCCGGCGGCGTGTTGATGAAAAAATCCCAGTAGGGATCGTTGCGGTGAGAATCTTTACGCGGCCACGGAATTTTGAACGGCCCCAACCGCAGCGCCACTACGCGTCTCGCTTGACGAATCGATTGGTGTTTTCTTTGAGCGGCGCGTAGTAACCGATGTTACCGTCCACCGCTCCCGAATTGCCCTTGCCCTCGTGCGACGCGGTGCAGCCGGCAACGGTGCAGGCCTGATCCCCCGGCTTGATGCCGGAGTCGTAGCCGAGCCAGCGCACGCGATTGGCGCGGGTCACACCCCAGAAGCGATCATCGATCCACTTGAGTACGTGCACCAGGGCGGGCCGCGCGGGAATCGGACAGGTGCGCAGAGCCCAGGTCGCCAAGCCATGCCACCAGACATTAGGCTTGGTAAACGGGCAGACGGCGGCGCAGGTCAGGCAACTGCCCCATTGATCGTGCACGTACGGGCGCAACTTGTAGCAGGTGAGCCAGTTGATCTTGTATTTCTCGATGCCGTTGAAGACGACCTTATCGCCGAAGGGGATGCTGTTGGTGGGACAGGTGTTGGCGCATTTGCGGCAGATCTTGCAAAAGTCCTCGACACCGATGTCCACCGGCTCGTCGGCAACCAGCGGCAGATCGGTGAGGATCGGGTCTGGCATGTGGATGCGGGCGCCGAAATTCCTATTGATGACGAGACCGTTTCTGCCCAGCTCGCCGATACCGCCGGCGACGCCGGCTGCCTGAGGGGTGACCACGCCGCGCAGCGCCGTGTATCCCAGCTCCTTGATGTAGCCCTCCAGCGCCTTCAGCATCAGCACGCCCTTCATTTGCGAGACATGGTATGCGGCGTCACCGATGTGATGGCGGTGCGCCTGAAGCTTGTTGTAATCCCACGCTGTCGTCGCCTGAATGACGTAGGGAAATCTCCGCACGAGATCCTCGGGTGCCTCCTGCTGATAGGCGTCCTCCGCCGTGCCGTCTTGCACATAACGGCTGCCGGCGTAGAGGAAAGTCGGATGCGCCTTGGCGATGCCGACGACGTCGGCGCCCAGATAATGCGCCACGGCCTTGATGTGGCGCGTCATCGCCGCCGGGTCGTCCACCGCTACTTTTTGCGGGTTGACCTTGCCTTTGGTTGAGCGGTTGATCACGTTGGTGAGAAAATGTCGGCGATCGGCGAAGTGGTTCGGCGCCGACACGCGGGTCAGCGGATCGTTGGAGACGGTGTTGCGGTACCAGTTGAACAGCGGCTTGCCCAATTCGCCGCGCGCATTCTTCGGGTGTGGCGACTGGTTCATATCGACGTTGACATGCGGCCCGACGATTTTAACCGAGCGCCCGAGGTAAGGCGTAGGAAATTCCGCGTCGGTTGGTTTGCCGCCAACATCCGCCGCGACATCGAGCATTTCGCTGATCTTCTCCGCGCGCATCTTGGATCTCCCTTCCGTTGCAGTCAGGCCTTCGTTCCCTTCTTCCGCGCCTTGAACGTTTTGTCCGCCATAGGACGGATCAGCCTCCAATTGCTTGGCTGAAACGGCTTGAACGATTTGAACTCTTCCGGTCTGTTGTACTCAACTTCCCCCATAAGATGCCAGCGCCACCTCGGCGCATTTCTGATCTTGATCGTCGGTGCCGCCGGCAACGGCGATGGCGCCGACCACGTTGCCTCCCTCCACCACCGGCAGCGCGCCGCCGCCGGGCATGATGCGCCCGCTGCTCGACACCACGAGACTTTGGAACCAGCTCTGGCCGGCGATCCCCGCCAGATCCTTGGTCGGCTGCTGAAAGCTCGCCGCAGTGTAGGCCTTGTTGAGCGCGATTTCCACCGTGATCGGCCGCGCCTTGTCCATGCGGCCCAACGCGATCATGCGCCCGCTCTGGTCCACCACCACCGCCGTGACTGCAATGTCCAACTGCGCCGCCTGGGTATGGGCGCTGCGAACCATTTGAATCGCTTTTTCTCCCGGAATAGCCATCGTCTTTTGCCATCCTCCCCGGTGTCGAAATATCGTGGCACGGCATGCCGCGCCCGCATTATTGCCCCCCAGTGTATCAACTAGAGACAGCCAACAGTCAAGCAGTCGCATTGGGCGGGTGACTACGGTAGCGGACCCTAATTCATGACGTGGACATTTTTCCCGTCATGGAGTATGGACGAAGCGGATGGGGCGTGTGCTATCGGCAGCGGACGAAATTTATCGCAGCGGTTGGAGGTGACCCATGTGGGACGGGGAAGCGGAAGTTCTGGTGTTAGGGGCTGGCCATAACGGTCTCACCGCCGCCGCATACCTGGCAAAAGCCGGGTTGAAAACTTTGGTCCTGGAGGCGAAAGAACGGGTGGGCGGCGGCTCGGGCACCGAAGAGCTGACCGCGCCCGGCTACCGCCACGACACTTGCGCGTCGATCCACGGCGGGATTCAATCCGGACCGGTTCTTAAAGATCTGGAGCTGGATCGTTTCGGCCTCCGCTACATCTATCCCGATCCGCTCTACGCCAGCGTCTTTCCCGACGGCAGTTCGCTGATCACGTGGCGCAGCGTGGACCAGACCGTCAAGGGGATCGAGCGCTTTTCCCCGAAGGACGCCGCGGCCTACCGTCGCCTGATGGAATTTTGGGAGAAAGCGTTTCGCGACAGCTTCGCTCGTTCGCGTTACTCGCCGCCGCGCAAGCATACCGAGATTTACGCGCGTCTGGAAAAGAGCGAATTCGGCTTCCAACTCATGAGATACATGGCCAGCTCGCCCCTTGACGTGGTTAGGGAGCTTTTTGAAGAGGAGCATGTCCGCGCGCATGTGCTCAAGGCCTCGATTCAAGGTGGAGTCTTCCCGGACCAACCCGGCAGCGGTGGATCGGTTTTTACCGCGGGTACCGGCGCGCGCCACACCTTCGGATGGGGGCTTCCCGAGGGCGGCGCGCTGGAGCTGCCGCTGGCCCTCGCTCGATGTTTGCGCGCGCACGGCGGCGACGTCGTCACCTCTGCTCCCGTGAAGGAGATCATCGTCGAGGGAGGCGCCGCAAAAGGCGTTGTCACCGCGGATGGCCGACGCTACGCCGCCGGTAAGGCGCTGGTGGCCGGGCTGCATGTCCGGCCGTTGTTCAGGGAGATGATCGATCCGCAGTGGCTCGATGCCGGCCTGGTGGAAGCGATGGGAAACGTGAAGACCGGCCTATCGGAAGTCGTGTTCCATCTGGCTCTGTCCGAACGTCCGCGCTATCGCCCGGGCCTCGGAGTCGATGATGTCGTGCATGTACACGTGGCCGAGTCGATCGCCGATCTGATCGCCGCCTACGCCGAGTACCGCAAGGGGAACCGTTACCCGCGCGCGCCGTTCCAGATCATTTGTCACACTCTGCTGGACGGCAAGCGCGCTCCTCAAGGTCACCACGTCTTAAACATCGGTCATTACGCGCCTTATGATCTTTCCGGGCGGCCGGAATCCTGGTCGACGATCAAAGAGGAACTGCTGCGCCACGAGATGGAGCGGGTGCGCGAATACATTCCCAACGTCGACGAGAAAACCGTTGTGGGGAAGCTCGTGGCGACGCCGTTGGATATCGAGGCGAGTAACGCCATGTTCTTGCGCGGCGACATTGGCGGGATGGGCCACCTGCCCTCCCAAGAAGGCATTCTGCGCCCCCATCCGAGTATCGCCGATTACCGAACGCCGATACGCGGCCTTTATCTCACTGCCGCCTGCACTTATCCCGGCGGCTCCATCACGGGAGCGCCGGGCCATAATTCCGCGATGACGGTGCTGAGCGATTTGGGTCTGAAGCCGCCGGCTCAATAGCCCGAATTATGTACCTCCGGCAGAGCCGAAGGCTTGATTTGTGATCAGCCTCAGGCTGACTGGCCGGCTACGCCGGCAATGCTCACCGGCTCTCCGCTTTGCTTCCTCTCCCTCTGGGAGAGGACTGAGGTGAGGGTGAATCTTTCCTGGCTAACACAGCCCTCACCCTTCCCTCTCCCAAAGGGCGAGGGTGGGATCGTATCAAGTCTCTTGGTGCCACGAGCTAATTCTCGTTCCACGTCGAAAGTGCGAGAGAAACGACTCCCGCAAAAGTCAAACTTTGGGAGTCCCCCAGTAGAGCTGGAGGTTAATTAATAGGAAGAGCGTCCTTACTGGCGCTGTCGAAAGTCCCTGGGTTCAGGAGGGTGTCATCCCTTGGGTCGGCCATCCGGCGGCTCGATCCCTATTCTTGTAACTGCGGCAAAATCTTTTCATAGTAATCGAGAGATTCGGGATTGATCAGGGCGTCGCGGTTGGTCACGGGGCTGCCGTTTATGATGTTGGTCACCGCGCTTTCGACCTTTTTCATGTTAAAGGTGTAGGGGATATCCGGCACATCGACAATCAGCGCAGGGACATGGCGTGGCGACGCCTTTTCCTTAATCTCTTTCTTGATCCGGCTCTTCAACGTTTCCGTGAGCGTGGCGTCTTGGTGTACTTTGACGAATAGCAGCACGCGTTGATCCCCCCGCCAGTTTTGTCCGATCGCGAGCGAGTCGGTAACCCCTTCGACTTTATCGACGACAGCGTAGATCTCCGCCGTGCCGATGCGCACGCCGGAAGGCTTTAACGTCGAATCGGATCGCCCACAAAAAGTAATGCCGCCGGTGTCGCTGTGGATTTGAATAGTGTCGCCGTGCCGCCAGATGTTTCTCTTCGGGAAGAATTCGAAATAAGCGCTGCGGTATTTTTTCCCTTCGGGATCGTTCCAGAAGGAAAGCGGCATGGAGGGAGAGGGCGCTTCACAGACGAGCTCGCCGCGCTGATCTCGAACGGGATGGCCGCTTTCGTCATAGGCGTTAACTTTCATCGCCAGCGCGGGACCCTGCAATTCGCCCGCGTAAACCGGAGTGATCGGGTTGCCGCACGCGAAGCAGCCGTTGATGTCCGTGCCGCCGGAGATGGAATTAAAATGGAGATCCTTCTTGATCGAGCGATAAACGTATTCAAATCCGTCGGCCGAAAGCGCGGAACCGGTCTGGGAAATTTGTTGGAGCGATGATAAGTCGTATTCCCTGCCGGCTTCGAATCTTTGACCGTTCAGGTGGTTGAGGTAGGTGGCGCTGCAGCCGAAAATGGAAATCTTCTCGTCTTGAATCATTTTCCACATCGCGCCGACGTCGGGATAATTCGGATTGCCGTCGTACAGGAAGAGCGTGGCGCCGGTGGCCAAACCGCTCACGAGCCAGTTCCACATCATCCAACTGCACGTCGTAAGGTACATCATCCGGTCATCGCGTTTTAAATTGGTGTGCAGCCGGTGCTCTTTAATATGATTGAGCAGCACCCCGGCTCCTTGCACGATGCATTTGGGCTTGCCCGTCGTACCCGAAGAAAACATGATGTAAACGGGATGGTCGAACGGCAGTTGCTCAAATCGTATCGGCGGGGGTTCGCGTGCGATGAACTCCTGGTAAGCAACGGCTTTGGGAATCACGCCGATGTCGGCATTGTTCATCGCGTAGCGCACAACCACAACCTTTTTCAGCGATGGAATATCCTTGGCGACTTGGGCCGCGTTTGCGCGGGTGTCGAACACTTGTCCCTTGTGAAAATATCCGTCCACCGTAAACATGACGTTGGGCTCGACCTGCCCCAGCCGGTCGAGCGCGGCTTGGGGTCCGATGTCGGTGGCGCAGGATGCCCATGCGGCGCCGATCGAAGTGGTCGCCAGCATGGCGACGACCGTCTCGACGAGGTTCGGCATGTAACCAACGACACGGTCATTGGACGAGACTCCGAGATCACGCAGAGATTGGGCGAGACCGGCGACCTCTTGATAGAGTTCGGCGTAGGTCATCGTTCGCGCTCGGATGCTTTCGCCTTTGAACGCCAAGGCGATGCGGTTATCGCGATAGCGGAGAAGATTTTCGGAAAAGTTTAGCCGGGCGCCGATAAACCACTTGGCGCCGGGAAATTTATTGAGATCGTCCACGACGAGATCATACGGACGCGAGGCGTTCATTCCCGCGTAATCCCAGAAGGTTACCCAGAACGCTGGAATATTTTCAATCGACCAGCGATACAGCTCCGCATAGGCATCGATGCTGAGAGAAAATGTTTCGTTGACGCGGCGCATGAACTGCGTGATGTTCGCGTTCCGCTTGCGTTCTTCGGAGGGTATCCAGAGGGGTGTTTTCAAGACGTGCCCAGCCTGCTCCCTGCTCCTTGTTATATTCCAATCACCATCGCCACTGTGGTCGTACCGGAACCGCCGATGTTGAGAGTAGCGATCTTCTGGGCGCCGTCGATCTGGTAATCACCGGCCTGGCCGGTCACTTGTTTGAAGGCATCTAGAGCCTGCCGCGTCCCGGTTGCCCCAACCGGGTGACCACCGCCGATCAGCCCCCCGCTGGCGTTGACCGGCAGCCTGCCGTCGAAATCAATGATACCTTCTTCGATTGCCTTCCATGATTCCCCCGGCTTCGTGATGCCAAAATGATCGATGGCCATATACTCGGAGGTCGTAAAGCAGTCGTGTGTTTCGATGCCTTGGACGCGCCACACATCGGCGAGACCAGCGCGGCGGAAGGCATCCACGATCGCCTGGCGCGTGTGCGGAAGAACACACGGGCTGTTCCCGCTCTCGAAAATTTTAGTGTCGAATTTCATCGGTGCCGTGCGATGCCCCCAGCCGAGAATGCGCGGCAACTGTTCAAGTTTAAGACTGCGACGGTCGGCATATTGCCGGGTAAAGTTTTCAGAAGCCAAAAAGATGGAAGCGGCGCCGTCGGTGATCTGGGAGCAGTCGCGCACTCTGAGTCGACCTGCCGCCGGCTTTGCATACTTACCTGAAGCAAGGTCTAAGGTTTCGTTTGTAAACCAACTGCGCGTTTGTGCCAGGGGGTTGCGCCGGGCATTGGAAAAGTTGATCTCGGCGATGCGGGCGAGATGTTCTTCTTTCAAACCAAAGCGTTTCTCATACTCATCGCCGAGCCTGCTGAAGAGCTTGGGGAAGGGAAACTCGATGCCCTTAGCTTCCTGTTCGTACCACGCGGCGGTGCCGAGAAAGTCGCCGCCTACGGCCGGGTCGACAGTTTTCATCTGTTCGATGCCAATGACCAAAGCGAGATCGTAACGACCGGCTTCTATCTCAGCCGAGGCCATCAGCATCGCCACGCCTCCGGAGGCGCAAGCGGCCTCGTGCCGCGAGGTCGGCATGCCGGAGAACGACGGATCGATCTGGGCCAGAAACCCGCCGAGATGGCCCTGCTTGCAATAGAGCTCGGCGGCGAAGTTGCCGATATGGGCGACTTCAATCTCTCTTGCTTCGAGCCGAGCAGCGGTCAGAGCGCCGGATACCGCTTCCTGGATCATTTCGACTATACCTTTTCCTTCTTTCATCCAGTTTCGGGCGAAATCCGTCTGGTAGCCACCCAAGAGATAGACCGGCGCAGTCATAGCGTCCTTGAATTCCTAAATCGCCCAATCATAAGCGGAAATTAGCGGAATGTGCAGAACAGCCTCGAATCGAAACGTGAACATGAGCCTAGCCGATGGGATTGGTGTATGTCAACTTGAGCGCCGGCCAATGGGTGGACTTGACAATTTGACAAGGCCTTGGATACATTCCTCATCACTCACGTTTGCTGGGCTGTTTGCAAGTTTTGCTTTGCGGAAGAATTGGGTTGACCAAAAGAGGAGGATTCCGATGACCAAGATACGCATCGCGTGTGCGTTTTTACTTTTTGTTTTTCTTAGTCCTAATCGTGCTTATCCGGATGTGGCCGGCGCCAAGAAAGAAGGCAAGGTCACAATCTATGGCTCGCTTGAGACCAGCACCATGAATTTGATTGAAAAGCTCTTCAAGCAGAAATACGGCGTCGATATCGACTACTGGTGGGGCTCATCGACCAAGGTAACCGACCGGATCACGACGGAGTTTCGCGCTGGAAAACAGCTCTTTGATGTGACCCTCAACCATCGGCCGCTGCTCAAAATTATGAAGAAAGAAGGTATCGTCGGCAACCTTAACTCCCCGGCCTTCAAGTTCTTTCCCGCGGAGGTGTTTGACTCGGAGGTCGGCCCGGCCTACCGCAATGTTGTTATCGGGATCATTTACAACGAAGCTCACATCAAGGCGGACCAGGCACCGAAATCCTATGACGATTTGCTCGATCCAAAGTGGAAGGGTAAATTCGTGATGGCCGATCCGACGAGACATACGACCACCACCCAATGGCTGGCAAGCATGCCTAAGATCATGGGGAAGGAAAAGGCCGACCGCTACATCAAAGGGCTCGCCGCGCAAAGGCCCGTTCTTGTGGATTCGATCACCCCGGCATCGCAGAAGATCCTGACCGGCGAGGTTCCCATCGGTTTTGCTTTCACAAAATACATCGCCATTTACGGCAAAGAAGGGGCGAAGCTTGACTATGTGAAGGTCGACAAAATGTTGGGCGACGGACAATACCTGGGTATAAGCTCTAAGCCTCAGCATCCGAATGCCGCCCAGCTTTTTATTGATTTTTTCCTTTCCGAAGAGGGAATGAAAATTCTCGCGGATGTGGGGGAGACCGTGACGCGCAAAGGCGTTTATCCCACTTTCAAAGACGCGGAAAAAATCAAATTCACGGACGTGGACGAACTTAACAAAGAAGGGTTTGCGGCCAAGTCAAAAGAGTATAAGGATATTTTTCTCAAGTGACCGCGCCTGTCAGGAGGTTTGTTCAGCCGGTCTACCTCCTCTACATTTGCGCTGGTCTTTGCCTCGCGTTTATAAGTCTTTACCCGACTTTCTTTCTCTTTTACGGAAGCATTCGCAGCGCGCCGCTTGGAGTCGCCGGTCATCTTACCGCGTCGAATTATGTCCAGGTCTATAGCGATCCTGAGACATACAAGCTCGTCGTCAACACCTTGATCTTCGCCGCCGGAGCGTCGGGGCTATCGGTAATCTTTGCGTTGGCGCTTGCCTGGATTACCGTGCGCACCAACGCTCCCTTTCGCGGCTTATTGGAACTGACCGCGGTGATACCCAACATCATGCCATCCCTCCTGGTGGCGATTTCCTGGGTGCTTCTCCTCAACCCCACCAACGGCATCGTCAACCAGCTTTGTCTATCGCTCTTCGGCTTGGCGCCGTTCAACATCTACGGAATTCCCGGGCTGATCTTTGTTGAGTCTCTGGTCCTCTCCCCGCTGGCCTATCTCATTATTGCCGCCGCACTGAGGGGGATGGATCCTTCCCTTGAGGAATCGGCCAAGACCTCAGGCTCAAACGAGTTAGGAGTGGCCTTGCGGATTACCTTTCCGCTTATCCGTCCAGCGGTTTTAGCGGCGGCCACCCTGAACTTCGTCCGCGCCGCGGAGAGCTTCGACACACCCGCCATCATTGCGCTGCCGGCGCGGATCGAGCTTTTCACAACCAAGATGTTTCGGGAGGCGATCGGCTCCTTTCCAACCAATCATAATCTCGCAGCGACCTACGGCGTGGGGCTGGTCGCTCTGGTTTTTGTCTTTGTCTACCTCTACCGGCGCTTCACCGCCGAAGTAGAGCGCTTTGCTACGGTGACGGGAAAAGGTTTCAGGCCCCATCAGATCGACCTGCGCGGTTGGAAGTATTTCGCCTCGCTTACGGCGCTTTCGATCCTCGTCCTCATGGTCATCCTTCCTTTTCTTACTCTCGTCCTGGTTTCGCTGATGCCTTTTTACCAAACGTTAAGCCGAGCGGCCCTCAAGGCTCTGACCTTACGCCATTACGTAAACCTGTTTCAGGACGATCGCATCTACTCGGCATTTCGAAACAGCTTGTTTCTCGCGATCATGGGAGCGACGGTCTGCGTTCTCTTCGCCGCGGTGATCTCCTATTTGACCGTCAAGACCAAGGTGATCGGGCGCGGTTTATTGGAAGCCTTGGCCTTTATTCCATGGGCCTTCCCAGGAACGGCGCTTGCCATCGGTATTCTTTGGGCCTACATCAATTTCCCGATCCCAATTTACGCCACGCTGTGGATCCTGATGGTCGCCTATATTACGAGGTATTTGCCCTACGGACTTCGTGCCGTGAGCAGCGTCATTGTTCAAATACATAAAGATCTCGAGGAAGCCTCGGCGACTTGCGGAGCAGGATTGTCGACGACGCTGCGGCGCATTCTTTTTCCCCTCATGCGACCGGGACTCGTAGCGGGCTGGATCATTTTGGCAACTTTTTTCATTCGCGAGTTTAGTTGTTCGATATTCCTATACAGTCCTGGGGCCGAACCCTTGGGGCCGCTGATCTATTTCTATTATGAAGAAGGCTCTTTCGGGGCGATGGCGGGGGTCGGCGTTATGACGATGCTGGTCTCCGTACTCCTGGTCGCGGCGACGCGCGGATTGACGAAGGGACGGGCAATCGCATAGATGAAAAGGGTGACTTTTTGCTAACCCCTAAATATCCGTGCCTTTGAGAGAAAGCTATGGAGGTAAGTTATGCCCGTGAAGGTGATGCGCATCGAAGATGCGCCGGTGAAGATCATGCGCTGGGATCGCGGCAAGACGTTGCGGCTGGTGGACGAGGCCGACGGCGCGAAGAACGTCGATGTGCATATTAATTTGATCAACATCGATTCCGGCCCGGGCCCCACCCATTACCACGCGAAGGCGGAGAATATTTACATCGTATTGGAGGGTCAAGTGGAGGCCATCGTCGAGGGGAAAAAATACCGCTTGGGCCCGGGTGAAGTCGCTTTTATCCCTCCGGGCGTCCACCACGCTGCCGGCAACTGCGGCGACACCGTCGCGCGGGTGATTGAGATCTACGCGCCCGCGGGCCAGGACTTTCACATCGTCGACGGGGAAGAAAAAAAATAACGAAATATGTTTGAATTTGACCGACGAAAAACAGCTAGGACAAGATTGTTTCTCGCGCAAAGAACGTGGTTCGATAAACTCACCACCCTGAGGAAGATCGAAGGGCAAAGGACGCCAAGGTGACGGGCCGAGGCCTGTCATCCCGAGCGAACGCGAGGGATCTAAGAAAGATTTCTCCCTTCGGTCGAAATGACAACGAGTCTTTCTTTGCGAGCTTAGCGTGCTTGGCGCGATAAATTTCTTAAACGCGTTTTGTGAACCAATTACCTGGTTAGTATCTAATGCCGCAAGATAAGGAAGGTTCTATGGCTGAATTTGATCTATGTTTTTCGGGTGGGCGAGTGTTTGTCGGGGGCGAGCTGGTTGACGCTGATCTCTACGTGAAGGGAGAAATCGTCGCCCTCCTCTCCTCACGAGGGGCGATAAGGGACACCGCTCGCGTCGTCGATGTGTCGGGAAAGCTCCTGCTGCCGGGGATTATCGACCTGCACGCCCACACGCGCGATCCAGGCTACACGCATAAAGAGGACTTTTTTACCGTTTCTCAGGCAGCGGCCGCTGGGGGAATCACCACATGGGTCGATATGCCCAATGTGGAGCCGCCGACGACGACCGTGGAGTTGCTTGAGGAAAAACGCGCCCGCGCCAAAAAGGAGTCCTTGGTTGACTTCGGCCACTTCGCCTCCGGCGTAAACCTGGAGGAGATTCCCAAGCTCGCCAAGGCTGGAGTGACTGGGTACAAGATCTTTCAGGTCTCCGGCGCCTATCCCCACGATCCCAGGCTCGCGCTCAATGAGGAGGGAAAGCTTCTGGAACGCTTCCGCGCCATCGCCAAGACGGGCCTTCCCTGCGTGGTTCATCCATTCAACCAACCGCTTTTCGATTACTTTTCCGAGGAGGCCTTTGCCCAGGGCAAGCCGAGGAACCACGTCACCTTTGCGGAAATTTACACCAGGGACGTGGTTTGGGAGAGTGCGATTGCCAGCCTGCTTGCCTTACAGCGGGAGTCGGGCGTGCGCTTGCATGTCGTGCATACCCATGCGGCGGGAAGCCTGCGCTTGCTGCGCCGGGCAAAAGCACAAGGCCAGCGAGTCACCGTCGAGATCGACCCAAAATATTTTCATCTGGGAAGAAAGGTTTTGGCGGAGAAGGGGCCGCAGGTTTGCCCCGCCGGCTTCGTCCCCGAGGACGAGGAGCGGATGGCGGGGATATGGAACTCGCTGCGCGACGGGACCATCGACAACCTCGGTTCAGACCACGCGCCGCACACCCACGAGGAAATCGAAAAACAGCGGACCGACGCCTGGAGCGCCGCCATGGGCAGCCCGCAGTACGATCACTTACTTTCGATCTTCCTCAACGACGTCCATCTGGGAAAAATCACCCTGCCCCAGTTGGTTCGCTCGCTGTCGGAAAATCCGGCGAAAATTCTCGGCATCTTTCCCCGCAAGGGCGCTCTTCTGCCGGGATCGGAAGCCGACCTGGTCGTCGTCGATTTCGAAAAGGAAAGAATTTTGAACAACGAAGAACTTTACACGAAGGTCAAGTGGAGCCCCTACGCCGGTTGGCGAGTGAAAGGGGCGCCGGTTCTCACCACCGTCAGGGGAAAGATTGTCGCTGAAAATGGCAGGGTTGTGGGCGAGCGAGGCCATGGGAAATAT
>JACPFE010000320.1 GCA_016183145.1 Deltaproteobacteria bacterium
CATGATGGACTTTCACTTCGCCTCAGATCCTCCCCTCTTCTTTGAGCTTCCGTGCGATTCTTTCCGTTAAATCCTTTTTCGAAACCTTGCCGAATGGCGAGAGGGGGAAGTCGTCGAGGATTTCCAGGCGCTCGGGCAGCTTATGCTTGGCGATCTCTTCGTTCATGAGAAACGCGACAAGTTCTTGCAGTGTCAACGCCGCGCCTTTGCGCAGGATCACGTAAGCGCACATCCGCTCGCCGAGCACCGGATCGGGCATCGGCACGCAGGCGACGTTTTGCACCGCCGGATGCATGAGAATGAGGTTTTCGATCTCTTCCGCGCTGATCTTTTCACCGCCCCGGTTGATCAGGTCTTTTTTCCGGCCCTCCACCATATAATTTCCAGAAGGGTGGCGCCGCATCAAATCGCCGGAGCGATAAAATCCGTCCGTCGTAAACGCCCTGGCGTTGTACTCCGGCACACCGTAATAACCGCGCAACGTGTACGGCCCGCGGGCGAGAAACTCACCGACTTCTCCGGGCGCGACTTCGTTGTCGTCGTCGTCCACCAAACGCACTTCATCGTCGGGGCTGACCGGCCTTCCGACGGTTTCCATTCTAACGTCTTCCGGATCGTCGAAGCGGACAAACATCAGCATCCCTTCGGCCATGCCGAAGTTTTCCTGCACGGTGACGCTCGGGATCAATTCCTTGGTGCGACGACGCACTTCGGGCTGCAGCCGTTGCCCGCCGCTCTGGATCACCTGCAGCGACGAGAGGTCGAACCTTTTGATCGACGGGTCGTTGATCAAGCGAATCAGCAGCGCCGGCACCACGGCGATATGCGTGACCCGGTGGCGCTCGATCAGCGCGAAGATGTCCTCGCTACGCGTCGACTGCGCCAACACGACCTTGCCGCCATGCAAAAAATAACCTTGCATGCCGGGGCAAGCGAGCGGCAGGTTATGCGCCGGCGGCAAAACATTGAGCAGAATCTTGTCCGGTCCCACGCCGGTGACCGCCGCCGCCATTTTGGAATTGTAGATGTAATCGTTATGCGTGCGCGGAATGAGCTTGGGAACGCCGGTGGTCCCGCCCGAGAGCTGAAACAGCGCCGGGTCATCGGGATCGATGACGATGCTCTTCAGTTCTCGCGCCGAACGCTCGCTGGGTCGCTCGACCAACTCGCTCAGAGACAGAAAACCCTCCGGCGCAGCTCCCAAGACGATTCCCAAACGCAGGGTTTTGCTCGAATCGCGGATTCTTCGAACGAGATCGCGGTAGTCGAAGTCTCTGGCCGTATCCGGTGTCACGCAGGCTACCGCGCCCGACAGCTCGACGAACTGGCTCATTTCGCGGAAGCGGTGCGTCGGCAGCGCCATGATCGGAATGCAGCCGATCTTCTGCAGCGCGAAATAAAGGTAAGCGAACTCGACGATGTTGGGCAATTGAACGACCACGCGGTCGAGCGGTCGGAGCCCTGCGTCCAGTAAATTCAAGGCCAATCGCGTCGCGCGCTCGTCGAGCTGTGCGTAAGTGACGTGCCGGTCGCGATCGATGATCGCCACCCGGTCGGCGTGCCGGGCAAAGAGTTCGCCAAAGGTCTCCCGCAGGGAGCGATCTTCCCAATAACCCTCGGCGCGGTAGCGCGCGGCGAATTCGGGAGGGAAACGGACGACGCCGTCAAGCATGGCGCACCGCAAGCGGGCGAGTCCTGAGTCCTGAGTAACGAGTCCTGAGGAGTCCGGCGGAGAATCTACGATTACTCATAACTCAGCACTCAGCACTCGTTACTCAGCACTTGATTACGTGGTGCTGGAAAAGCCGCCGTCGACGATAATAATCTCGCCGGTGACGAAATGGTTGCTGGTAATTAAGCTCAGCATACTCTCGGCGACATCATCGTCGGTGCAGCAGCGCTTGAGCGGCGTGTACTTGGCGCGCCGCGCCATCAGCCCGCCATAATTTTCCGCCAGGGTTCGCTTCATCCACTCGCCCTCGATCCATCCCGGCGCCACCGCGTTGACACGAATCTCCGGCCCAAGAGCGTTTGCCAAGGTCTTCGTCAGGTTCGCCACCGCGGCTTTACTAGCCGCATAGGGCAAAGGCTGCGCGCTGGGACGCAGGCCGGCGATGCTGCAAGTGTTGACGATGCAGCCGTTGGGCGATTTTTTTAGCAGCGGCGCGGCAGCGCGAGTGACGAGGAACAGTCCGAGCACGTTGACGCTGAAAACGCGATTCCAATCCTCGACTTTCATGCCTTCCAGATTTTTCGGCTCGACGTCGACGGTCGTGCCGGCATTGTTGATCAAGACATCGAGCCGGCCGAACTCTTTCTCGGTCGCCGCGAGCATGGCGCGCACGCGACCGTCGTCGCTCACGTCGCAGCGAAAAAGCAAAGTCCTGGCGCCGCCGGCTTGGGCCTGCTGCGCGGTCAGCTTTGCAGCGTCTTCACTGCGGCTGTAGTTGATCACCACGTCATAGCCGTGTTTGGCCAGGGCGATCGCCGCGCTGCGGCCGATTCCCGTGGCGGCTCCGGTCACAAGTGCGACAGGTCTTTCGCTTTTCATTGGTTCACCTGAAGCCTAGTGTCTTGTCCCACAAATTATATGAAAATCGCCCCTACGCGATCGTCATTCCCGCGCAAGCGGGAATCCAGCGGTCCTTCGAAGTCCTGGATTCCGGCTCGCGCCCGCGACCGCGGGCTTGGCCAAAATGACGGTCGAAATATGTTGCGAATTTCGGAAACACCCCACTAGACAAATAATCACGATAAGTTCAACAGCCGCACGGCGTTCTCGCGCTCGATCTTTGCTCGATCGCCGGCCGAAAGTCCAACCTTGTCGAGCTGCGGGATCGTGTAGCCCAGGCCGACTTCCGGCGGCGAGATCGGATAGTCGCCGCCCAGCACGATGCGGTCGGCGCTCATGCAGTCGAGCGCACAGCGAATCGCGGAGGCATCGGCGGTGTGCGTGTCGACGTAAAACGCCTGGCAGTATTCGGCCACGCGCCGCTGCAAATATTCGGGCAAGGGTTTGTTCTGCTGCTCGAAAGCGCGCCGCTCGAAAAAATATTGCTGGTCGAAGCGGCCCATCGTGAACGGCAAGAAACCGCCGAGCTGGCACAAGACGAATTTCACGCCCCACCACCGGTCGAACACGCCCGCGGTGATCATCTTGACCACGCAGAGCATATCGTCGAGCAAAAAGCCGACGCCGCTGTTGAGATAACGGTTGTTCAGCCCCAGCGCCTGCTGCCAGGCTTGGGGCACCTGCCCCGGATGGACCCAGAGCGGCATGTTCCAGCGCTTGGCGCGCTCGAAGATCGGCTCATACACCGGATCGTCGAGGGCCCGTCCATCGACGTTCGTCGAAAGTGAAATGCCGAACAGGCCCAACTTCTCCACCGCCCGGTCCAACTCGCGCAGCGCCGCCTCGCCGCCGAAGGGGTCCACTGCCGCCGCCGGCACGAAGCGGCCCGGCGCGACCCGGCAGGCCTCGGCGATATAATCGTTGACGGTTTTCACCACCTCTGGCCCAAATAAGTTCCGGCGGCCCACTCGCGCAAAACCTCCATGATCGTCTTCGGAAGACAATGCGCATGGCAGTCGATCAATCCCATATATTCCTCCCGCTTCGCAGCTTGGAGACTGTGTCGCAATGAGAAAAGTCCCCAAAATGTCATGCTGAGCGCAGCGAAGCATCTCGCATTTTCGAGCGGATACGAAGTCGAGATTCTTCGGCTTCGCCTCAGACTGACATTGGCACACAGTCCCTTGGCCGCGATGAAAACTAACACCTCGGCGTCCGACCTGTCAATTAACCTCGCTTAGCGGACTGAGAAAGAAAGATCAATGTTGGGCGGCTCGCGGTTCAATGTTCCAAGTTCAAGGTTCCGGGTCTAACGTTGAACCCGGAACTCGACGCGCCGCGGCTTTCGTCGAAAAGTGAGTCAAGGGCGGCAAGGCGCCGGCGCAAGCCAAGTTGAATTTACCCCTGGCGTGTGCAAATCTGAATTCCCTCATGGCTGAACAATCCGCACAACCCCTGCGCGCTCTGCCCTCGGTGGATCGCCTTCTCAAGCATTCTCGTTGCGCGGCCTTGTTGGCGCGCTACAACCACGATTACGTCACGCAAAAGTGCCGGGAAGTCCTTGATCAACTGCGCGCCGAAATAAAGCAGGCGCAACCGAGCTCCGGCGATCTGCAAGAAGACGCAATCCTGAGCCGGGTCGAGGCGCGCATCGCGGCGGAGAGCCGGCCGGGGCATGTGCGGGTCGTCAACGCCACCGGCACCATTCTGCACACCAACCTGGGACGGGCCTTGCTCCCGCAAGCGGCCATCGATGCGATGATCGCGGTGGCCGGCGATCCGATCAATTTAGAATACGATCTCGCCGCCGGCAAACGGGGACGGCGGGAAGAAACGCTGCAGAGTCTGCTCGTCGAGCTCACCGGCGCGGAAGCGGCGACAGTCGTCAATAACAACGCCGCCGCTGTGTTGCTGGGACTGAACACGCTGGCGGAGGGCAAAGAAGTGATCGTCTCCCGCGGCGAGCTGATCGAGATCGGCGGCGCCTTTCGCATTCCCGAGATCATGGCCAAGAGCAACGCGATTCTCCGCGAAGTCGGCAGCACCAATCGAACTCATCCGGCGGACTATGAAAACGCTATCAACGAGAAAACCGCCTTGCTCCTCAAGGTCCACACCAGCAACTATAAGGTCGTCGGCTTTACCGCGGAGGTCGAGCTGGAGCAGCTCGTCGCCATCGGCAAGAAGCACAATCTCCCGGTGATGGAAGATCTGGGCAGCGGCGCGCTGATCGATCTCAG
>JACPFE010000337.1 GCA_016183145.1 Deltaproteobacteria bacterium
CAGATGAATCCGGCGGATGAGATTTCTCTGACGGAAGATATGGTCGGTCCGCCCTACGACGCGGATAATCTGTACGGCTGGGCCAAGCTGATGGGAGAACTCACGCTCAAGTCATATTACGAGCAGTTCGGTATGAAGTCAGCTTGCTCCCGTTACTTCACCGTATACGGGCCGCGCGGTGTCGAGAATCACGCTGTCATCGCAATGATCGCACGGGCCTTTATCGGTGACGATCCGTTTGAGGTTTGGGGCACCGGCGAGCAAGTGCGTAACTGGACTTATATCGACGATATCGTTGCGGGTACGATCTTAGCGGCGGAAAAGATAGACGATGGCACGGCGATCAATTTAGGCACGACGGAGCGCATCCGAGTCATGGACGCCGTTAACGAAGTCCTACGTTATATTGGACATAAAGCGACGATCGTGACTCGGCCAGAGATGCCAACCGGTCCGCTGAATCGGGTCGCGGATAACCGCCTCGCGAAAAGACTACTTGGATGGGAGCCGACGGTAGGTTTTACGGAGGGATTGCATCACACGATTGACTGGTATTTTTCCACCAAGAATCGCGACAAAGTGAGATCGGTTATTTGCAGAATGCTTACAGAGCGATGATCTTTTCCCCCTCGTCATTTGCCTCGCTGATAGTGTTCATTTTCGGCGCCATCGTCGGCAGCTTCCTCAATGTTTGTATCCTGCGGATACCCAAAGGAGAGTCCGTTATTCGGCCGTCTTCCCACTGTCCGCACTGTAAGACGCCCATTGCCTTTTACGACAACATCCCGTTGTTCAGTTATTTTTTCCTCGGGGGCCGCTGTCGCGCGTGCCGCGAGTGGATCTCGCCGCGCTATTTTGTCGTCGAGCTTTTGACGGCGGCTTTGACGGTGGCGCTTTTCTATAAGTTCGGGCTTGGCCCCGCTTTTTTTTCCAGTTTTATTTTGGTGGCGGCTCTCCTGGTTATTTCATTCATCGACCTGGACGTGAGAATTGTCCCTGATGTGATTAGTTTGCCCGGAATTGTTCTCGGCCTGCTGTTTTCGTTTTTCGGTTATTATGTCGTCTATGATCCGGCGGAGCTGATCCCGTCACCGCTAAGTTCGTTGATCGGCGTGCTTGTCGGCGGCGGTTTTTTATTGGCGCTGGCGTGGGCCTATGCGGCGGTTACCGGAACCGAAGGCATGGGGGGCGGAGACATCAAGTTGCTGGCGATGATTGGAGCCTTTCTGGGCTGGCCGTCCATACCTGTGACGTTGTTCCTATCATCTTTGGCTGGGTCGATTATCGGTCTCTCGGCCATGTTGGTCAAAGGTGTCGGCCGCAAATACGCTCTGCCTTTCGCTCCATTCTTGTGTTTGGGCGCCCTCCTTCATTTGTTTTTCGGCAAGGAGCTGGTCGCTTTCTATTTTTTTCCGCTATAATTCAACGCCGCTCGGCGCATAAATCTTTGCAGTCTTCGCTGACCAGCGGGGCCGCCCTTTCTACCCTTCGACTCGAGCCCCGCCTTTGGCCGGGGGCACTCGCTCAGGATTCCGCCCCACGCGCGTACTCGATGGCGCCACGGGCTGACCCTTGGGGCTCCACTTCCTCTTGACACGGGCGCTAGAGCGGCAGTATTGTCCGCTCATTCTGGAGGCCGCCATGGTGTTCAACGCAAGACATGGCTTCTCTGTCCTCGAACTCGTCGTCGCCCTGGCTCTGGTAGGGATTCTCGCTGCCATCGCGCTACCCGGTTGGAGCCGGCTACTCCCCTCCTACCAACTCGACAGCTCCGCGCGCCAGATTCAATCCGAATTGCACTATATTAAGATGCGCGCGGCGGCGGAAAACGCCGGATTGCAACTAGCGTATCTGGCGGGATCATCGCAGTACATCATTCAAGCCGACACGGAGATATTGGCTACCAAACCGCTGCCGGAAGGAATCGTCATTACCAAAGCGGGAACCATTTCTTTTTCGCCGCGGGGCACCGCGGGGGCGAACCGAGTGCGGCTGCGCAACTCCGCCGGCCTGTGCAAACAGGTGGTCGTCAGCGCCACGGGGAGAGTTAGAGTTTGCAAGCCGAATGATTGCAGCGGGGATTGCTGAGGAAACGGTTGGTTCATGGATATCACGGAACGGCAGGAGGGTTTTACGTTCAACGAAGTTCTGGTCGCCATGAATGTGATCATGATCGCCGTCTTGGGGTATTCCCTGAGCTCAGTGTCGGTGATTCGAGACCAGGCGGCGAATGACGCCTTGACGATCGCGATTCACTTGGCTCAGGACAAGGTCGAGCAGTTGAAAACTCAATCGAACCCGCCCAATGAAAACCGTTGTCCTGAGTCCGGCGAACGTGGAATCTCAGCCGTCGGAGCTTCGGGTGGAATCTTCGACCGGTGCTGGAGAACCAGCGACTCGTCCCTCGGGTCGAACCTCAAGCAGATCGATGTCACGGTTTCGTGGCGCGATTATCAACCTCGTGAGATTACGCTCTCAACCTTGGTATTCATCGATGGCGGTTCGTGATGGCAAGGCTCGCGAATATCCGAGGAGCGACGTTGGTCGAGAGCCTGGTATCACTCCTGCTCGGCATGGTGATGATCACCGGGCTCTACGGGTTCTATCGCTCGGAGTTGTTCCATCACCTCTCTCAAGAGGCCAAGACCGCGACGTTGGAAGATGCGCGGGGCGGTTTGGACGTCATGGTCCGCGATCTGAAAAATGCGGGCTCGTGGGGCACCGGCACGGCGCCGCCCGAAAGCGGCAGCGACGATCCCGACGGCGATGCCGATTTCATCTGCAATCGCGTCTACGCGGCCACCGCGACCATGATCCATGTGCAGATGGATCTCAACGGAAACGGCAACTGCGCGGACACAGAGCCGCGAGAAAACATCCGCTACGAACTTACCGGGCCCACTTCGACTTGTCCGGGGGCTAAGATCATTCGGCGCAACGGCGATTGTCTGATCGCCAATGCGGCGACGGTGAGTGACGGCAAACTCTTTCGCTATTACGACAGTGCCGGAGCGGAGCTTGGCGACACACCTGCGCGGCAGGCAATCAAGCGGGTGCGGATTGCTTTCGCGGTGCAGTTGAAAGACCCGGACCCGGCGCGAGGTGGAAACATTCGTTCGACGCTGTCCACCAGTGTAGAGTTTCGCAATTGACCGAGTAATCCATGGGAAACTTTCGAAAACGGTGGAGCCCCACGGGCAAGCCCGTGGCACATTCCACTACGCCCGTGGGGCGAAATCCTGAGCGAAAGCCCTCGGCCAAGGCCGGGGCTCGATTCGAAGAGTTGAACGGGCAACGGGGAATGATCTTACTCAGTTCCCTGCTGGTTCTCTCCCTTTTGATCACGGTCGGAGTCGGCTCGCGCATTATGCTGACCAACGATTATAAGATCTCCGGCAATTTGCGTTTGAGCACCGACGCTTTCTACCTCGCCGAGGCGGGGATCGAATGGAGCAAGCGCGAGGTCAGCGTGACGTCAAGCCATCCACCCAGTCTCGCAAACCGCGCCCAGAGTCTTTCTTCCGGTGCGTTTTCTGTTGCGTTTCCATCCTCGACGGCGGTTACCCTGCTTTCGGCGAAGATCGTGGTTCGATCGACGGGCAGGGTCGGCACGTCCACGCACCAGCTCCAAGCTCAATTGACTAAGACCTATGATCTCGCGGACGGCGCGGTCGGGCTTCGTGGCAACGCGAGCCGCGTCGGATTTAGCGGCAATTCGTTTCTTATCTCCGGGGCCGACCATGATCCGGATTACCGTTTCCGAAGACACGCTGCGCAATGCCCTCGTGGCGGGATTGGACGCGAGCCAGCAGTCCAATATCGTCGGGGCTGGAGGAGCAACCCCTGCCATTACTGTAAGCAGTCATATTTCGGGCTCCGCCGTGACCCAATTCGCGAATGACCTTTGCAGCTCGGCGCAGGCGATCCCGATGGCCGTGCCGAGCGATGGGATCTTGGCTGTGGAAAGCCAGGAGTGGGGAACTCAATCTCTTCCCCAGCTCCGGTGCATTGAGGGAATCCCTGGCGCGGGCGATACCGTCCGGCTCGGCGGAAACGTTTCCGGTGCCGGCGTGCTCGTGGTAAAAAACGCCGAATTGATCGCCAGTGGCCTGTTTCGCTGGGAAGGTCTCATCATCGTCACGGGCAGCAATGTGGGTTTTACGATTCTCGGACCGGAGACGAAAGATATTTATGGCTCTTTGATGGTTAATGAAACCGGGACGCCGGGGAGCGAAACGGCCATTTTAGATATTCGGGGGAGCATGCGGCTATTTTTCAGCCGCATCGCCTTGGGCCGGATCACCGCCTTGATTCCCACTTCGACAATGAACAACGCCTATGGTTTTCTACCCTCCCATGTAACCCAGGACTATTGGCGTGCCATGACCCCGTAGCCCATTCGAGATGCGACGCCTGGCAATTTTACATTGGTCGGCTAAGATGTTAGATTACAACACGATATCGATTCGGGTGTTCAGTGCGTGCGTAACTAATTAGGATTGCCTAGACCCGAGTGACCTTGCCGAGAGTTTGGCTTTCTAGCCTATTAAGTGGCCAGCGGACCGCCGACTTGACCACGGCTGCGGTGCGTGAGGGAGCGAGCATGGATACAAATAAGACCATTACGGTGGTTGACGACAACCCTGATATCATTACCATTGTCAAAACCATCTTGGAGGGGAAGGGATACAACGTGTTCAGTGCATCCAGCGGTGCCGAACTGCTGAACATGCTCAAAGGCCAAAAGCCCGATCTGATTATTCTGGATATCATGATGCCGGAGATGGATGGCCTGGAAGTGCTTAGCCGGCTGAAAGCGATGTCGGACACCGCGACGATTCCGGTGATCTGGCTCACCGCCAAGGGCCAATACGAGGATGTCTTGGGGGGATATAAACTGGGCGCCGATTATTATATCACCAAGCCGTTTACCAGCACTCAGCTCGTCAACGGCATCAATCTGCTATTGGGTGAGGGCAAGTCGTAACCCATTGGTTTCACCGCCTACTTCACAGCGGCGGCCGCGCCAGTTTAGAACGGCCCTTCCTGCGCGTTGCTTCATCGGTCCTATTCGTGTCATTCTCCTGTATAAATGATTAGGTTCATTACCTTTGAGGGCGGTGACGGAACCGGCAAAACCACCCAGCTCAAGGCGCTTGAAAGTCATCTCCAAAGCAAGGGGTGCTCTTGTGTAAGCACCCGCGAGCCCGGCGGGACTTCTCTAGGGAAACTGATCCGGCAACTTCTGCTCGAAGTCGGCAATCAAGCGATCGCGTCGCCAACCGAGCTGTTCCTCTACTTGGCCGACCGGGCGCAACATGTCCAGGAGGTGATTCTTCCGGCAATTGACGGCGGCAAGATCGTGCTATGTGACCGCTATACGGATTCCACGCTGGCCTACCAAGGTTACGGCCGCGGCATCGATTTCGATCTCTTGCGGCAATTGAATCAGTTCGCCAATCGCGGCGTGAAGCCGGATTTGACGCTGTTACTCGACTGCCCCGTGGAGCTAGGTTTGTCGCGAACCGCCCAACGTCAGTCGAATGCCGGCTCAGCGCGCGGCCGCGAAGACAGGTTCGAGCGCGAAAAGGTGGAGTTTCACGAGAAAGTTCGCGCCGGGTTTCTCGCCATGGCTCGCGCGGAGCCTGAACGATTCCGCGTCATCGACGCCGCGCGTCCCATGGAGCAGGTGTCGCGGGAGATTCAAATCATCGTCGACCGGGAAATGGGCTAAATGGGTTTTTCTGAAATCATCGGTCATCAGCGACCCTTGGAAATCCTGCGCCTGGCGTTGGGCAACGGGCGGTTGCACCATGCCTATCTGTTCGTTGGCCCGGAGGGAGTGGGAAAGCGCGCGGTGGCGCTGGCTTTGGCTAAGGCCAGCCACTGCGATGAAACGGCCAATGAATTCTGCGGCCGTTGCGCGGCTTGCGCGCGCATTCAGAACGGCAATCATCCGGACGTCCGTCTGGTCGAGATCCTCGAGGGCAAGAAGGAAATTAGCATCAAGCAGGTTCGCGAAATCGAGAAGGAGCTGAATTTTCGTTCGTTTTCGGGCAAAAGAAAGATAGCGATCATCGACCCCGCCACGTCAATGAACCTGTCCGCCCAGAATGCGCTGCTGAAAACGCTCGAAGAGCCGCCTCAAGATTCGGTGTTGATCTTGATTGCGCCGAACGCCGGAACTCTTCTGCCGACTCTGCGCTCGCGCTGCCTGCGCATTTCTTTCGGACCCCTGGCGCGCGATGAGGTTGCCCGGTACCTGATGAGTAAGGAAGGAATCAACCAAGACGACGCAAGTCTGAGAGCGGCCTTGAGCATGGGCAGCCTCGGCGCCGCGATCAGATTCGACAAGGATGAGCTGCTGGAAAAACGACGGAGTTGGGCCGCATTGTTGTTGTCATTGAAGGACGGCGACTACCGCGGCGCCATTGAGGCCGCCGAAGCTATCGCGAGCAACAAAGAAGAGTCTCTGCGCTTTCTCGAATGGACCGAGACTTGGTATCGCGACCTGTTGGTTCACGCGGCAACCGAGAATTCCGAAGAGATGGTTAATGTGGACATGCTTACGGAGATTGGGTCCCAATCCGCCAAGGGTAACTTTGAACGGATGCTGGCGTCGTTCGCGCAAACGGCCCGGGCCGCCGGACGGATCCAACGCAATCTCAATCGCCGCATGGTGCTGGAAAGTTTATTTTTCAAAGTCGTCGGGGAGCGGTGATGGAAAGAGTTTACCTCACGACGCCGCTCTACTACGTCAATGCCGAGCCGCACTTGGGCCATACCTATACGACGGTGATCGTGGACACATTAAGTCGCTATCACCGTAATGCCGGCCGTGAGACTTTTTTCCTCACCGGTACGGACGAGCATGGCGATAAGATTGCTCAAGCGGCGAAGGAAAACGGCACGGACCCAAAAGCCTACGCCGACAGGATCAGTCAGCTGTTTCGTTCGACCTGGGATCAATGTGGTATCACTTATAGTCATTTTATTCGCACGACCGATGCCTACCACGTAGAATTCGTCCAAAAGGTCTTACGGGACATTTACGACAAAGGGGACATTTACTTCGGCGAATACGGCGGCTTTTACTGCTATGGCTGCGAGCGGTTTTACACCGAGAAGGAGCTGGTCGACGGCCAATGCCCGGATCACCAGAAGGCGCCGGACTACATCAGCGAGAAAAACTATTTTTTTCGCATGGGCAAATATCAGGATCAGTTGATCGACGCGATTCATTCGCGGCCCGATTTCATTCGGCCTGAGCGTTACCGCGCCGAAGTGCTGGCTTTCTTGCGCGAGCCCTTGGAAGATCTCTGCATCTCACGGCCCAAGACTCGCTTGCAGTGGGGGATTCCGTTGCCCTTCGACGGCAATTACGTCACCTATGTATGGTTTGATGCGCTTTTGAATTACGTGAGCGCGCTCAATCACCGCGGCGAAGACATTTTTCAAGCTTTTTGGCCGCGGGCCAACCATTTCATCGCCAAAGACATCTTGAAACCCCACGGCATCTATTGGCCGACGATGTTGATGGCCGCCGGGTTGCCGCTCTATGAGCGGCTGAACGTGCACGGTTACTGGATTATGGATTCGGGGAAAATGTCCAAGAGCCTTGGCAACGTGATCCGCCCGCTGGAAATGAAAGAGCGTTTCGGCATGGATGCCTTCCGCTATTTTCTGCTGCGCGAAATGGCCTTCGGCCAGGACGCGAAATTTTCCGAGGAGGCTTTGGTCACGCGAATCAACGCCGATCTTGCCAACAATCTGGGAAACCTGGTGAGCCGCGTTCTGGCTATGCAGCAAAAATATTTCGCCGGAGTCGTGCAGGCGCTAAGCGCCTCATGGCCGGCGGAAGATTGTGCGTTGCGGGATAAGTTCGCGCAAGCGGAAGGCGAACTCAATGGATTTATAGCCGAGCTGCAATTTCACCGGGCGCTCGAAGCTATTTGGTCGGCTCTCGACCACGCCAATCGCTATATCGTCCAAACCGCGCCGTTTACTATGATTAAGGAACCAGCCAAACAGTCGAGGGTCGGCGAAATCCTGCATCATCTGCTCGAAGTGGTCAGAACGCTTGCGCGCTTGCTCGCGCCGTTTATGCCGGACACCGCAAACGAGCTGCGCGCGTTGCTCGCGCTCCCGGACGACAAGACGGCTTTGCACGCGCCGTGGGGACAGGGTTTTCAACCGGGCCACCAGATCGACGGGCCGAAAGTGCTCTTCCCGCGCATCGAGACGGACGCAAAGAAGTAGTATAGTGTCTCTTAAGTTCGGTGCTAACTCGACCGTCATTCCGGCCAAGCTGGCGATAGCCAGCGCGAGCCGGAATCCAGGACTTCGAAGGACCGCTGGATTCCCGCTTCCGCGGGAATGACGACAGAGGACCACCCCATTATGTGACCGGACTCTTGAGACACTACAGTAGTTTCCTCCTGCGCTCATGCTGATCGATAGCCACGCCCATATTCAGGGTAAGGAATACGCCGGCGAAGTGGAGGCGGTGATCGCGCGCGCGCGCGAAGCAGGCGTGGAAAAGATCATCGCCGTCGGCGGCGCCGGCGATATGTCGAGCAATACCGAGGCGGTTGGGTTGGCAAAGTGTTTTCCCGGCGTCTACGCGACGGTCGGGATGCATCCCCATGACGCTAAGGATGTCGGCGCCGAAGAGTTGCAAGAGATCAAGAGCCTTGCCGCTGAGCCCAAAGTCATCGCCGTTGGAGAAACCGGACTCGACTACTACTACGATCATTCCCCGCGCGAAGTGCAGCGGCGGGTATTCGGCCAGTTCATTCAACTGGCGCGGGAAACGGATTTGCCGGTCGTCGTCCATGAGCGGGACGCCGCGCAAGACGTCGCCGACTTGTTACGGACCGAAGGCGCGGGAAAATTGCGCGGCGTGATCCACTGCTTCACCGGCAACTACGAAGCGGCTCGTGCCTACCTGGATCTGGGCTTCTACATTTCTTTCACCGGCATCATCACGTTTAAGAACGCCGAAGCTTTGCGAGATGTGGTCCGAAATGTGCCGCTTGAGCGCATGTTGGTGGAAACCGATTCCCCCTACTTGACCCCGGTGCCTCATCGCGGCAAACGCAACGAGCCCGCCTACGTGCGTTACGTTGGGGAAACTATCGCCAGCGTAAAAGCGTTGTCTTTGGACGAAGTCGCGCGCCTGACGACCGAAAACGTACGAAAGCTGTTTGGCATTTAGTCGCTAAGGCGTCGCTGCGTCGGCGCGAGATGTTTTCCGATCTGTGATTTGTGGAGCCTCACGGCCAAGCCCGTGGCCCCTTCCACCACGCCCGTGGATGCCGGGCCGATGGATGGGTATTCCGATCCCGATCAATCCGCGCTCAGGATTTCAATCAAGACCGCTTCCGGCTCGGCCCCCCAGCGCCAGGGAATCATTATGCTGCCGAGGCCGCGCGATACCACGAGTTGAGAAGAGCGAAAGGCATAGACGCCTTCGTCCAGGCAAAAGCGGCTTTGGCGGATGATTGGGCCGCCGTTGGGAACGCGAATCTGACCGCCGTGGGTGTGGCCCGCAATCGTCAGCGGCACGCCGCGCGCTTCGGCCTCATAGAAATGATCGGGGTTGTGCGCGAGCAGAAGATGCGGCGCGCCATGTTTCGACGTTACCCCCGACCAATCCGGTTTGCCCATGATGAGATCGTCGATGCCGCCGAGCACGAAGCTGGCGCCGCCATGGGTGATTTTTACCGACTCATTTTTGAGTGTCTTGATATTCACCGACAGCAAGCCTCGGCGTATCTCTTCCGGGTCTCCGCCGAAGTAGTCGTGATTGCCGAAACAAAACCAGGCGCCAAGCGGCGCCGCCGACAGCGGCGCCAGCGCATCGAGAACCTGCTTCGCTTCCCTCGCGTGGCCGCTGACGAGATCACCGCCCACGGCCGCCAGGTGGGGCCGCAACTTCATCAAGGAATTGACGATCTCGGCCAGTAGTTCGGGTCTGAGAAAGATGCCGGCATGGATATCTGAGATATAAAGCACTCGCAGCGGCGCGACTTCCTTCGGCCAACCGGCGGGTGACAACGTGGTCTCGGCCAGGTTCAAGCGCCGTTGGAGCAGCCAGCTATAGGGGTTCCAAAGCTTGGAGAGGTGCGGATACACGAAACGCGATACCAGGATATCCAGGTTGCGTTCGATTACTTTTACCAATCCTTTGTTGGGATTAAGCCACCGGCGTTCCTTGCCCGTCACCACCCGTGGCGGCGCAAGCTGCCGTCTTCTTGGATTCACTGATTGGGTGTTGCTTGTCGAGACGAGCCCTGGAACGCCGAGCACTTCCAATCGGGAGCCGGCGCAAGGGGTCATAAAATAATATTTTGCCCCATCGGCCCCGGCGCGGCAATAGCCGCCCCATGGGCGAATTGGAAGGTGCCACGGGCTTGTCCGTGGGGCTCCACAAAGGCAAAAGAGGTCGGCGATGATGCCGCTCAGCGCCCGGGGGGCATTCCCAGCTCTTGCTGGGCGCGGCGCAAGTAGCTCATGTCGAGGTATTTTTCCGGCGGCGGATAGGGACGGCTTTTGAACAATTGGTCGCCCATCAAGTCGATGAGCCGCTGAAACCCTTCGCGATTCACCGAGCCATCCCGGCTGATGATGCCCTGAGCGAGATATTCTTCGACGGTGGGACGCGTGTACTTGAGCTGAATTCCCGTGCGCTTGGTCACCAGGTCCGCGGCCTCTTCCTTATGGGCGTGCGCCCATTGCATCGCCCGCACCATCGCTTTCAAGTAGCGCACGGTGAGCTGGCTGTTCGTTTCGGCCCAGCGGCCGTCGACGATCAGGCTGTGAAACTGCAAGTTCGGTATGTAATCTTGCAAGCGCGCGATTTCGGGAAACCCAAGCTCCCGTGACCGGGGCAGATCGCCGCCCAGGATCATGGTCGCCGAGGTATTGCAGCCTTTGAGGCTCGCCAGCCGCTGCACGGTGGGGCCGTTCTGGATGATTGTGTAATCGCGATTGAGCTCAAGTCCCTGGGTTTTGAGCATCTCGCGCAAGAAAATCGTGCTGCCGGAAACCAAACTCACCACGCCGAGGGTCGTGCCTTTAAGCTCCTTGATCGTCTTGTACTTCGGACAACCGACCAACGTGTACGCGGCGATGGGCACGGTGCCGCCGATAATTTTTAGCGCGGCGCCGCGCTCGACCGCGTTGATCGCCGCCGAGGGATCGACAATGGCGACATGCACCTGGCCGGCGATGAGCGCCTGGACCGGCGTGTCTGTCGAGCCGATCAAGACGACGTCGCCCTGAATGCTCTCTTGCGCGAAGAAGCCTTTGTCCGTGGCGGCGTAGTTTGGCAGTTGCTCGACCGTGCGGGAAACGTTGCCGATGATCACCCTGTCCGCCGCGTGGGTCAATGAATGGCACACGATGGCCAAGACACCCGTCAACAACAATCTGGCCAATTGCAGCGGCGTTTTATGTTTCATGATTGTCCTCCGAGTTAAGGCTTCTGATAGTAGTTGGCGTAGTAGTAGTCGGCGATCTCCGCGCCGGTGGCTTTCCAGACGCCGTCGTGGGCGCAGATGTAGTCGAGGGCTTGATCGAGGTATTTGATGCGGAACGCCAGACCGATGACAAACGGATGCAGCGGGATTGTCATCACCCGTCCTTGCGTCGCCCCCTCGGCGTACAAGGTATCGAACTGGTCGCAAACCATCTGCAACCAATCTTTCGGCGTGTGGCCGCCCTGAAAAATGACGCGAATATCGTTGAGCCCTTGCTGATAGGGGATGGCGATCATCCGCCCCGACTTGACGCGCATGGCGCAGGGCTGATCGTCGAAACCCCAGTCGCAGACGTAATCGAATCCCTCGGCGGCGAGGTGATCGAGCGTGTTCGGGCTTTCATCGCCGCCGCCGGGACCGAGCCAGCCGCGCGGCGCCTGGCCGGTCGCCGCCGCGATGGTGTCCTTGATTTGCCGGACCACGGCCCGTTCTTCAGCGGCGGGATATTGATTCATCCGAATATTGTTGGTCACGCCGTGACCGAGCCACTCCCAATTGCGCTTATTGCCTTCCTCGATGATCGCCGGATGGTGCGCGCATACCTCGGCGTTCAATAGCACAGTGGCGCGAATGCTATGTTTGTCCAACACGTCCATCATGCGAAACACGCCGATGCGCGAGCCGTAATCGCGCAGCGCGTAGCCCGTAACGTCCGGCAACTGGGAACCGGGCGCGCCGGGAATGACTTTGTCGATGTGAAAGAACTCAATATTGGGCGCGACCACCAAGGCGATGCGCGCATTGTTCGGCCACTTAAACGGTTTGCGCCGAATGATCGGCGCGTAGTCGTAACGGTCGGTCTGCATCCTAAGGCTCCTTTTGAAGGCGCACGGCGAGGAAGACAAAACTTATGACACTCACGGCGGCTCCGTCAAGCGTCAACCCTGTGCGCCGGTGAACGGCGTCTCGCCGGGCGGTGACTAACTTGCCGAACGGGCTCTCAGTTGGAGGCATTGGCTTGGGCGCGCTTAGGAGCGTGCCCTCTCAACGGGGTGCTGGATGTTGAATATCCGCAAAGGCCCACGCGGCGCTTGAGAGCAAAGGCTGGAAATTCGCATCATGACCGAAACTCGCGCCAAAAAAAACGGGCTCCGATGTTCTCGGAGCCCGCCTTCGGTGCACAAACTGATTTTTGAACACTCCTCCGTCTTCCGGCTAGACTACCTCTCCTTGCTGCGCGCGACTCATTTCGAGCCCGCTTGTGTTTAGCCCCGTGATTTTTTCGCCGCAGCGATTTTCCTGTGCTCAGGTTTAGAGTGGGGGCCTAACAACCAGCAATTTCCTACCAGGTCACACCGCCGGCCGACCGCGAGGGTGCTTTTTACTTGTCCGGTGGAGTTTCTCCTCTCAACGATGGTACCTCCTGCGCGCAAAAGCGAGCAATGGCCGTGCCAGCTAATTGGATCATGATTTTACTAGATTTTTTTCCACTGCCAGGAAAAATTCTGCACAATTCCGTTGCAATTTCTAAGAACGCACGCCAAAAATTTCTCGATCTTCAGAACAAGCGAGCCGCAACTTCGACTTCCTTCATGATTTGATTAACAGCGTGTTGAAGAAAATGGGTCTTCTGGCTTCCGTGTGGCTAACCACGGATCGGCCAAAGTCCGCCAAAGGACGGATCAGCCGCAAATTGTTTGGCTGAGACGGATCAGCCGCAATTTTCATGGCTGGGCCTGGCGAAACCTTCGCGTTCCTGTGCCCACGGGCTCCAGTCCCACCCCCGTTGGAGCCTGAAAGGAGGCCGCCGCGATGGTCGAGGGATTTTTGGGACACTACACTAGGATTTCGTTTTCTCCCGGTAAGGGCATAAGTGGTCAATTGCGCACTCGGGACAGCGTGGTTTCTTGGCCAAGGACACGCGCCGGCCGTGATATTGGAGCAGGTGGCAGAAGCGGACACGTTGCTTTTCAGGCACGATGGACATCAGGTCAAATTCGATCTTGTCGGGATTGGTGTTAATTGTAAGGCCGAGT
>JACPFE010000338.1 GCA_016183145.1 Deltaproteobacteria bacterium
GTTCTCCCAACCAACAGCGCCTTGGCAAAGGGGCTCTGGAGGGAGTGCTAGAGCCGCGCGCTGCCAACAATTCCACTTTGGGTGGTGCGTTAGTTCCCACCATTGCTTTCGGGGTACCCGGAAGCGTGACGATGGCCATACTGTTAGGCGCCTTCATCATTCAGGGGCTGGTCCCTGGACCTCCGATGCTGATTCCAGAAAGCCAAGGAGGCCACTTGTCGCTTACTTTCTCTTTCGTCTGGATCGTGGTTATCTCCAACATTATCATTGTTACGCTCTGTTTAATGTTTCTTCACCAGATTGCCAAGATCACCCGTGTGAGGGGAAGCCTGGTGATTCCTTTTATCCTCCTCCTGGTTTATCTGGGAGGCTTCGCCGAAAATAACTCCTTCGAGGATCTCATTGTTGTTCTCATTTTCGGGGCATTGGGATGGGTAATGGTCCAGCTAGACTGGCCACGCCCGCCATTGATTCTTGGCCTCGTTCTTGGCCCCCTCGCTGAAAACAACCTCTTTCTTGCCACAGATAACTACGGCCTTGCATGGCTTCAGTTCCCCAGCGTCCTCTTCCTGTTCGCAGTGATTTTTGCGGGAACTTTCTATCCCGTGTTTCAAAGATGGCGTCAGAAGAGAAATATACAACAGCAACATGCGCAGCCCAAGAAAGAATCCCCTGCATCAAGGTTGCATCCAGTTTTTACTCTCCTCGTCGTTGCATTCTTTGCCTGGGCTCTGTGGGAAGCTAGAGGCTGGTGGTTTCGCGCGCGCTTGTTTCCCTGGGCGATTGGCTTTCCAGGGTTGGCGTTGGCTCTCTCACAATTATGTCTCGACGCTAGAGCTCTTATGGCTGCTGTGAAAACGAGAGGCGAGTGGCTGGCAAGGAAGCCTGGCGGAAATAGACTCGTAATGCGGCGGACGCTAGGTATGACTACCTGGATCCTCGGCTTTTTTACTGCCATATGGTTCTTCGGTTTTTCCTTAGCCGTTCCGTTAACGACGTTTCTGTACTTAAAGGTGGGCGCTGGAGAACGCTGGCCCATTAGCGTCACGCTAATGCTTCTGGCCTGGCTGTCTTTCTATGGGCTGTTTGATTACGCCCTCCATGTTCCATTTCCACGCGGCCTGCTTCTGGATTGGCTAACCATTCGAGGGTTATTTATGTCAGTGGCGGCATCTTAGCCTGGATTATTCACCGGAAGAGCCACCCAGGAGCGAGCCTCTCCGGTCGCGGGCAATGGGCCTGTACCTTGGGCAGGCCTGCAAACTAAACTGGTAGAGCGTACACAGGGAACCGTGCCGGGCTTTGATAATTTGCTTATCGAACCCCTGGCGGATCGCAGACTTCCTTTTGATCCTAGCTTTCCTTTCTTTCCGACTCTTCAGAGGAAGGTGGATCTTCACCTACGACGAATTAAACGGGTTTACCTATGTGGAGCTCCACATAAATAGTGATTCGGCATGATGCTATATGCCAAAATTCTGACCGGTATCCTCTCTACCGCTTCTCCAATGACACGCTTGAACGCGTCATAGTCTTGATCCTTCTCATAGATCCGCGACCGCGCATTGGCTCGATTGAGTACATGGAAGATTACACCGCCTGGGGCAATACGTGCGGCGCGAGGCATGGCGCAAGACTATTCTAAGCCGCCCCCAGATTTCAATAATTGGACTTATCCCCTTTTTCAGCCATGCATTGCATCAACGCCGGTTCGCCGTTACTTTACAGCCATGGCCAGTCGAGCGAAATTTCCGTTGCCCGCTCGCATCCGTGAGACCGTCCGGAAGGCGATATTGACCAGTCCTTCTCCGTCCCTCGCCGAGAACCATCTACGCAGCCTGATTGAAGCGGGCGGTACCAAAGCCATTGATAAGATACCGGGGCGGCATCTGCGCGATCTCATCCGTCTCCTCGGCGGCAGTAGTTTTCTTAGCGAGGTGTTGATTCGCCAGGGTCAAAGCTGGCCTGATTTTTTTCTGCGCCAAATCGAGATCGAGAAAAAAACCGCCGCCGGGAACTTAGCGGAGCTCAATACGGCTACCCAAGGAGCGGTCTCATTCGATGATTTCTGCGCAGAGCTGCGCCGGCACAAGCAGCGCGAGTACCTGCGCATCGGTGGGCGGGATTTGATGCCATCGGTGACCATGGAGGAAACCGTCAGGGAACTCAGCGCGCTCGCGGACGCATCGCTGGAGGCGGCGTATCGATATTGCCGAGCCGAAGTAGAGAAAGAATACGGCGAACTGCTGTTACCTGGGAAGCCGGAGCACAACGGTTTTGTCGTTCTCGGCATGGGCAAGCTCGGCGGGGCCGAGCTGAATTTCAGCTCCGATATCGACGTCATCTTTCTTTTCGGGGATGACGAAGGCGAGAGCTCAGGCGGTCGAAAGGGAAAAACCACGCCGAGAGAGTTTTTCAGCGCCATTGGACAAAAAATCATCCAGGCGATGGGCGACGTCACCGAAGACGGTTTCGTCTTTCGCATCGATCTGCGCCTTCGCCCGCTGGGCGCCAACGGGCCGCTGGTGCAGTCGGTGAATTCGGCGATGGTCTACTACGAATCCTGGGGCCAGTGCTGGGAGCGGGCGGCGTTGATCAAAGCCCGGCCGGTGGCCGGCGATCACGAGTTGGGAAAGCAGTTTCTCAAAGAAGTAGAGCCCTTCATTTATCGCCGCTATCTCGACTACACGACCGTCGACGAGCTGCGCCATATGAAGGCCCGCATCGAGAATGAGCTACTCACGGGCGACGGCAAAGAACGCAACATCAAGCTCGGCTACGGCGGTATCCGCGAGATCGAGTTTTTCACCCAGGCCCTCCAGCTCGTCAACGGCGGCTACGAGCCGCAACTGCGCGGCCCCAGTACGCTGCCGGCCCTCGAACAGCTCGCCCGGCACAACTTTATTTCCGCGCAAGACCGAGACAGGCTGAGCGAGGCCTACCGGTTCCTCCGTCAGGCAGAACATAAAATTCAGATGGTCCAGGAAGCCCACACCTACTCGATCCCGGAAGGGAAAGAGGAAGAACGCGCGCTGGCGCGCCGGCTCGGCTACGTAAAGACAAAAAAACTTAGCGAGCAGGAACTTTTCTGGTGCGACCATCGAAAGCATACCACCCGCGTCCGCGATATCTTCGATCGCCTCTTCTACGGCGCGCAGAAACAAATCACAGACGGCTCATCCGAGGTGGGGTCCATCTGGCACGACCTGGATCAGCAGGAAGTCATTGTCAAACAGTTGAAGCAGGCCGGCTTCAGCGATCCAGCGAAGGCGTACGAAAATCTTATCGCGGTCCGCGATGGCGAGGTCTTTGCACCGCCTAGCCCAAAGCGGCGCACCGTAATGCGCACCCTGGGGCCGGCCTTGATCACGGAAATCGCCAATTCGAGTGCCCCCGACCAAGCGCTGCTCAATCTCTCGAAGTTCAGCCACCGGATCGGCGGACGCACCGGTTTTCTCACCCTACTTGCGGAAAATCCGGAGACCATGCGGCTATTGATCACTCTCTTTGCCGACAGCCAGTTCTTGACTGATTTGTTCTTAATTCGCCCAGAGTTGATCGACACCTTGATCCGGATAGACCTCACGCGGGTCGAAAAGACCAGGGATGAGATGTTGAGCGAGTTGCATGCATCTCTGGGGGAAACAGATGATCTGGAAGGCCGGCTCAACGCTTTGCGGCGCTACAAAACCGAGGAGTTCATTCGCATCGGCCTCCACGACCTTGGCGGCGCCATCGAACTGTTACCGGTCCTCCGCCAGCTTACCGATCTCGCCGAGGTTTGCCTTGAAGGCGCGCTGGAAATGACTTTTCACGAGATCCGAGAAAAATTCGGGACCGTGTCGAATTCGCGGTTCGCGGTTATCGGCGGCGGCAAGATGGGCGGAAGGGAATTGGATTACAATTCCGATTTGGATTTGGTGTTCATCTATGACGCTCCCGAAGACGCCGAAACCAACAGCGGCGCAAGGTTACCGGCGCACGACTACTACGTGCGGCTCGGACAAAAACTACTCACCTATGTATCCGCTCCCACGGAAGCGGGGATTCTATACAAGATCGATATGCAGCTGCGACCGTCCGGCAAGTCGGGGCCGCTGGTTTCCGCGCTGGAGTCATTCCGCGACTACCATAAGACCAGCTCCCAGCTCTGGGAAAGACAGGCGCTGATCAAGGCGCGGCCCGTAGCGGGCGACTCCAAACTCGGAAAGGAAGTCGGGAAAGTTATCGAAGGCTTCGCCTATGGCACAACGCTTCCCGAAGGCGGCATCGGCGAAATTCATCACCTGCGCATGCGCATGGAAAAGGAACTTGCCGGCGAGGACGAGACTCGTTTCAACCTCAAAAAGGGGCGCGGTGGACTGGTCGACATCGAGTTTGTCACGCAGATGCTCCAACTCGCTCATGGCCATCGATTTCCCGAGATCAGGCGCCGCGGAACACTGGAAGCGTTGAAGGGCTTGCGCGAAGCCAATGTTCTCAAGGCAAGCGAATTCAATTTGCTCCACGACGGCTATCTCTTTTTGCGCCGTTTGGACCATCGGTTACGACTCGAACGGGACCAATCCATCGATGCCTTCGAAGCCGACCCTGCACGGCTGGAAGGAATCGCGCGGACGCTGGGGTACGATGGCGGGAATAAAACGGACGGGATAACCAGCTCGCGGGCGGGGAAAAAACTGGTACGCGATTA
Organism: Deltaproteobacteria bacterium; assembly: GCA_016183145.1. Taxonomy (GTDB): domain Bacteria; phylum Desulfobacterota; class Binatia; order UBA9968; family UBA9968; genus JACPFE01. The sequence continues at coordinate 4,694 of JACPFE010000338.1, forward strand.
CGAAACGAGACGAGAGAAAATCCGCGCTTGCTATGAGCGCTACTTTCTTCCTTGATGAAAGCAATGACAGCACTTTAAAGAATATCGTTTTGTTTATTTAGCGACTTTAGTCCGGCTCATTTTTCCCAAAAGCGTGGAATAATACACTAACCCACTTGCGCTCAAGACGAGGCGGACAATTCATGAATCGGCCGGCAAAAATTTAAAATGTTATTCTTGACAGTAACATAACTTCGCGCTATGGTCGGCTCATGAAAACACAATTGCTTAAGGGCCTAGCCCTTGGATTGTTTATCGCCCTAACTTGTTCTCCGCTCAACGCGCAGACGGCGGGCACAACGAATCAGCCCGCTGAATCTAGCGCTAGTGAAGAGGCCGGTTATGGCTTTGGATCGGTGGTTGCCAACCTTTTCTACATGCCGGCGAAAATTACCTACGCGGGCCTCGGGTTGATCACGGGCGGGCTCGGGTACGTGCTAAGCGCCGGCAGGGCGGATGTGGCGAACAATATCATTTACCCTTCGGTCAGGGGCAACTATGTGGTTACCCCGAGTCATCTGAAGGGTACGGAGCCGATCTACTTCGTGGGAGCGCCCCCGCCTGAGACCGGGCCGCGGGCCGATGTCCCATCGGCTGCGACCACGGCGACTCCCTAGTCGCCGAAGCAGACTCCGCGCTTCGAAGATTTGATAAACTCCAGGAGGGCCAATACGTCATCATTGGCCCTCCCGCGTTCTTCTATTTCCTTGATCGCCAACGAGAGATTGCGTCCCTTGCGGAAGAGCGCTCGAAACGCCGCTCTAATTTCGCGAACCCGCCGGTCATCAAAACCGGCCCGCTTCAAGCCGACGACGTTGACGCCGCGCACGGTGTGCTGCCAATCGACTATGGCGTAGGGCGGTACGTCGCGGCTCGTGCCGCTCAACCCGCGCATCAGCGCATAATCGCCGATGCGGACGAACTGGTGGACGACGCAATTCCCGGATATAAAGACGCTGTTTCCCACTTCCACATATCCGCCCAAGAGCGCGCCGTTGGCGATGACAATCTGATTGCCGAGCTTGCAGTTGTGTCCGACATGGGAATTCGCCATCAGAAAATTGTCGTCGCCGACAATCGTCGATGATGCCGGGATCGTGCCGCGGTGTACCTGCACATATTCGCGAAAAATATTTCGCTCGCCGATTTTCAGATAAGTTTCAGCGCCCTTGTAGGCCTTGTCCTGAGGCGCGTCACCCAACACGGCGCCGGGGTGAATCTCGTTGTCAGCGCCGATCTCGGTCCAACCCGTTAAATAGGCGTGCGCCATCACCCGCGTGCCTCGTTTGATCTTAACCGGCCCCTCGATGACGACGTAGGGGCCGATATCGACTTCGCCGTCGATCTCCGCCTTGGGATCGATGACGGCCGTGGGATGAATCGTCATGGGAGTGCAGCCGATCTAGCAGGCTGCTGAAAAAGACTCATATGCTTCGTTGCGCTCAATCGCCTCGCTACAACGTACTCCCTAAGTACGCCTCCGCTCGTCGATTTTTCGCGCGCCTCGCCTCTGAGATCTTTTTGAGCAGCCTGCAACCGAGTTTTTTAGCAACCTGCTAGTTACAATGCTTCTGATCATCACCGTCATCGTCATCCGCATCAACGTCCTGCTCTTCCGCGGGTATTTTATATCTTTCCGTCGCCCATGCTCCAAGATCGATCAACCGACAGCGCTCGGAACAGAAGGGTCGGTGCGGATTGTTTTCCCACTGGACTTCGGTCTTACAGGTCGGACATTTGACTCGCATCGGCACCGCAGAGCTTCTCAAGTATCCAGCGTACTCGGTACGAAAAGCTCCCCCACTTCGAGCTTCTTTTCCATCAGACCCTGATCGAGAGAGTAGCCGATGAACCGTTCGAGGTTAGCACGGTTCTTCTTCACGCCATGGGGCCAGGGATCCTCGCCAAAGACCGTTCTTTCTTCCTCGAATAAATGGCGTCCCCAGACAAAACGCGACCAGTTCGGATCGTCGTAATATTCAACGCAGGCTTCTTTCGCCTTGTCGAAAGCCTCCATGACGCTCCGCGCCAGCCAGGGGTTCTGCGCCAGCACTGGGTCCTTGAAAGCGACCACGTGCATGATCGGATAATATCCGTTCTTCCGGAAATACGTCATCTCTTCAGCCTTGGGATCGGTAAACAACCGGCGGATATTGCCACCGCCGCGCAGCGCCTCTTTGGGCGGATGGGGCACCATCAGCGCGTCGATTTCCCCTTTCTCCAGCATGACGCCGATTTTCTGACCGGGCTTCAAAATCTGCATCCCCACACCATCGAGTGGCTTGATCGGCACCGCTTCGTCTTTCGACATATACCAATCGAGCTTGCGCCAAGGGACGCCGTATTCCGCCTGCAAATCACCCTTCGCCAGCACGGACAGCGTCGTCTGAAACGTACTGAGACCGACTTTCTTGCCAATTAGATCCTCTGGCGACTTTATGCCTGCATTATTGTTGACCCACATCTGCGACAGGCTGAACAGTCGGCGCGGAAAAACCGGAATCGCCGTGAACGGCATGCCCCGGCTCTTGGCGATCAAATACGACGAGAGTGATAGCTCGCAAATATCGAACTCGCCTTTTTGCAGCATCCGCTCGTGGCGGTCCTGGCCGTGCTTTAGCGGATTTGACTGGCCGACTTCCAAGACCTGAAGATCAACTCCATCAGCCTGCACCGAGCCGTCAAAAAACGGAATATGCCGGTCGTAATGCGACAGCGCCAACGTCAATCGCAGTTTCGCCATGCTGATTCCCTCTCCCTTTCAATAAATACCTTATCCTTGATTACTTCATTTGCGCCCTCTTTGTCCACTACGCTAAACGCGCGGTTTCCTTTCATCCCTTAGAGTGTAGGTCGAGCGTGTCATTGAGCGACCGCTTTCTTCCCCTTTGTGAAGTTTTCTTGCTATAAAAGGCTTACCATGGCGAAAGCCAAGATCGTTTTTTCTTGCCAAAGCTGCGGCTACCAATCACCCAAGTGGTTGGGCAGGTGCCCCGATTGCAATCAGTGGAACACCTTCGCCGAGGAGCGATTCGAAAAAGCTACGACGCCGCGCGGCGAGCTAAGCCTCGGGACGAAAGATGATCCCGCGCCGATTCACGAAATTAACACCGCCGAGGAAGGCCGCGTGCTCTCGGGCATCGGTGAATTCGACCGCGTGCTCGGCGGCGGCCTGGTTCCCGGATCGGTGATTTTGATCGGCGGCGACCCCGGCATCGGCAAATCGACGCTGCTCCTGCAAGCGTTCGCGGCGGTGAGCTGTAAGGGGCTCGCCTGTCTGTATGTTTCCGGGGAAGAGTCGCCACGGCAAATCAAGATGCGCGCCGAACGGCTCGGCATCGACGCGCCGAATTTGCTCGTGCTCAGCGAGACTGCGCTCGAAAGAATCATCGAACAAGTAAAGAAGATCAAACCCGGTTTGCTCGTCATCGACTCGATTCAGACCATCTTCAGCACGGCGGTTCCGTCGGCTCCCGGCAGCATCGCCCAGGTAAGAGAAAGCGCCGGCTCCATTATCGTCTTGGCGAAGAAGACCGGTTTGACGACCTTTTTAATCGGCCATGTCACCAAGGACGGCGCCATCGCCGGGCCGCGGCTGCTCGAACATATGGTCGACACGGTGCTCTATTTCGAAGGCGAGCGCGGCCACAGTTTCAGGATTCTGCGCGCTGTCAAAAACCGCTTCGGCTCGACCAACGAGATCGGCGTCTTCGAGATGAAAGAGGCGGGGCTCAAAGAAGTTAGCAATCCCTCGGAAATCTTTCTCATGGAGCGCCCACTCGCCGTGCCCGGCTCCGCCGTCGTTTGCAGCATGGAGGGCACGCGGCCGATACTCGTTGAACTGCAAGCGCTGGTGAGCCGCTCGTTCTTAGCCGTACCCCGGCGCACGACCATCGGCGTGGATCACAACCGGGTCGCCCTACTCGTCGCGGTTTTGGAAAAAAAGATGGGCGCCAAGCTCTTCGATCAGGACATCTTCGTCAACGTCGCCGGCGGCGTTCAGATCGACGAGCCCGCCGTCGACCTCGGCATCATTGCCGCGGTCGCCTCCAGTCAGAAAGAACAGGTTCTCGACCCCAAGACGGTGTTTTTCGGCGAAGTCGGCTTGGCCGGGGAAATCCGCGGCATCTCGCAAGCCGAAGCGCGGGTGAAAGAAGCCGGCAAGTTAGGCTTCGAGCGCTGCATCCTGCCGTCGAGCAACAGCGTGCAACTCAAGCATATCAAGCATCCCGAACTTGTCGGCGTTGCTTCGCTTAGGGACTGCTGGAAACTGCTTTTCGGAAAGGACTGAGTTGCTGAGCATGACGGACGACGGTCGACCGTCGACGGTCTTCGGTCTGTCTTGACTCAGTCCTCAGCACTCGTTACTCAGTCCTCTTTTCTCCGTTGCTCTTGCAACCCAAGCGCGCGTTCGTTATCAATATTAGCTCGCGTGCCGGAGTGGTGGAATGGCAGACGCGCCGGACTCAAAATCCTAATCAAGTGCACTCACCTCAACGGTTTGCGTACATATAGCGCACGACATACCAGATCTTGCAGCTTCCAAGTCGCAAAAATCATCTCCCGCATACAGCACACAAGCAGTTTTCACACAGTTTTTGATATGTGGGTCACCGACATGACACATTTTCTGGATGCGCAAGGAAACCTCCCGAAACAGCTCACTTCCCGGCGCCTGGTCCAATATCTCGGTGCAATCGTCGCGAACGTGACGACTGCACCGGCTCAATCTTCGTGTGCGGTTGATATTAAATGCCGGAGAAGGCCCGGTAGAAAATCATGCCCCGGGACAATCATGGCGGCGTTCGAAGCGGGCACCAACAATATCACGTGGCATTGCTCGATTTGTGAAGATGGTGGACTGATCCATCCTTGGCAACGAACACCTTGGGACAAGGGAGGAAGACCTGAGTTGCTAAATATCCACCGAGTAACTTACCGGCATGGCCTGGTCGATGACGATGATCTTGAAGAGCTGA
>JACPFE010000349.1 GCA_016183145.1 Deltaproteobacteria bacterium
TATGCGATAAGGCCGTCTTATGTCAACCTTAACCGGCGTGGGTGGGCAGGCATTTCGGACAAATAAGCGGCTCTGTTTCATGTTAATGCGGCGGTAGCGGCTCAGGACCGGAGAGCTTCTTGAAGAGATCGACAATTTCAGCCTCCCGAGGGATCTCTTTAATGACCCTCTCCATCGCCTCTGGCATAAGCGGCGATGCATCAAAGCCTGCGAGCCTTTTAAATTCGTTCTGGAAGCCGGGGTCGTTAAAAGCTTTTCGAAACGCCTCTCGCAGGATCTGTATCTGCGCCGTGGAGGTTCCTGGGGGAAGGATATAAGGCGTTCCCACGAGCCTAAAGGCGCGATACATCGCTAACAGTTTCCGGTCCTTCTCGGACCCGACGAAATCTTCAATTTCGGGTAGACGCGCAAAACGGGCAAGCTTCTTTCCCTTGGGAATCTCAATGATCGCGTGAAAATCCATGAGTCCTTTTTCTAACCAGTCCGGGTTTCGCTGTATGACTGACTCTGGAGGGGTTGCCCTAGCGTCGACCTCACCGCGCATTAACGCAACGTCCATTTCGGGTCCGCCGTAGCCAGTAACCCATTTCGTCTCCTTCATGCCGATCGCGTAGGCAAAAAGTCGAGCTACCACATAGCTATCATGTCCCACTTCCTGCCCTCCGATCCGCACGCTTGGTACAGAGCGCAGCTTCTCCAAGCTGTTCAGACCCGCTTCCTTTCGCGTGAGAAAAACATAGTGAAAGAAGCTGATGGGAGATCCGAGATAGATCCACTTGTCAATGTCGTATTGAACGCCGCTAGCCCCCAGAATAGCGTTGATGACCATCGAGGATGACAGCCCCCCGATAGTTAACCCGTCAGGACGGGCTCTGTAAGTGTAATTTGCAGCCTTTCTGTCCCCTCCGCCCGGCATGTAGTTGGATACGATGGTCGGATTTCCTGGGATGTACTTCTGTAGAAAAGGGAAAAGAGCTTTACGCCGCATATCGCCTGTTCCACCGGGGCCAACTCCCTGGATAACAGTAATGGTTTTGTCTTGATAAAAGGGCGACTGGGAAAAACCGTAACCGGGGAGAATGAAGAGGCAGGTTAGGAAACCCAGTATCCCAATCTTAAGCGCGGCCTGATTTGAACCCATGATAAGCCTCCTCTGATAGTTTAGATCTATCATGGCGCCCGCCTCGTCGGGCTAACGGGCCAGCTTTTCGGTCGAGAGCCAGCAGAGAGTGATAACTAGAACGCCGAGATCAGTTCGCCGAGTGAGAACCTCTTTGGTCTTGTCGGGCCTGAGTCAGCACCCTTCTTGCGCGTTTTCTGCGCACGATCCACGGCACTTTCACTCCGGTTTGCGAAACGCCGGAAAGGTAAGCGGGCCTAACCCGTCGCCCGGTCGCTTGGGACAGGCCCCTCATAGCGTCCTACCTGCACCAGGTTGGTAACCTGACCGGGAGTTACCGGGCTCTCAGGGTCGGTGAGAAAATTATTGGGGGTGCAGCCCCAATCCACCCCCTCTTTATCCGGCTCGTAATTACCGCCGTGGTGAATCACCACAACCCCCGGCATGAGCCGCGAGGTGACGTAGGCGGGAATGACGCCGGTACCTTTATCATTAAAGACCCGCGCAAGCTCCCCGTCTTTAATGCCACGAGCCTTCGCGTCAGCCACGTTCATCCAGATGGCGTGGCGGTAGCAGTCCCCCCGCAGCCATGGGACATTCCAGAATGTAGTGTGGTTGCGGTAGCGCGGATAACAGCTCAGCATAAACAACGGGAAGCGTTTGATGTCCGCGTGCTCCATGCCCCGGTACATCGGCTGGTAGGCCGGGATAGGGGGCAAATCGCGCCAGTCGTTGGGTAGGTTATCGATCAATTGGCCGTAATCGTCAACGTGCAATTTGCCCCTCTCGGTTTCATCCCCGATGACATAACTGAAGATTTCGATCTTGCCGCTACGAGTCTTGAAGGGCTTTCCTTCCTGGATCTGTTCTCGGTATCCATGATACGGCTGGTCGTAGAACTCCTGGACGTTTATGAGGCCGGTCTTGCGGAACCCTTCCCAGGGGGGCGCCTCCATCCCTCGGCGATGGAGATCTTTCGATATACGGTCGTACTGACCCTGGAGATATGTCTCCCATGCCTCCTTCCACGCCGACTTCCAATCATTTCCCTCGCCGCAGCCTTTATAGTATTGGTTGTACTGCTCGCCGATTCCCACACGCCGGGCCAGCTCCGAATAGATCCAGTGAGCTGGCCGCGCCTCCCCGGGCGGCTCGACCACCCCGGGCACGAAAGTCAGGTTGGCGAAGCCTCCGTATCCTGAGCCATAAATGCGGCTGTCCTCCAGGCTCTGATCGGCGATTGGGAGGATTACATCCGCCCAGTACAGGGCCGGGCTCATGTGGCTATGCACCCAGACGTTGAACTCCATCCGCTCCATGGCTTTGATATGGTCGCTGGTGGCATCGGCGGCGTTGATGACCGTGCGGGTATTGTGAAGCCAAGTGCCGCCGCCAAAGAGCATCTTGGGGTTGGGTAGGGTAAGATCCGGAGGGGCATCCCATGTTAGGGTGCGAGTGTAACCCCCTCCGCTGGCGCTGACCTCCTGGCTCGCCGTGCCGGCCCTCTCCGGCGCCCTCCACCCGATGACGCGCTTGTACTCTTCGACACTCATCTCGCCCTTCTGGACTTTTTCAAGGAGCAAGACCATCTGAGCCCACTTATGGCTACGGTACATTTTGGGCACCATGCGCTGGGGAATCTCGCCATAGGGCTGCATGGCGGCAGGCTTCGGGTGCATCCCCATGTTGTCAGGCACCGAGCCTCCTGGGACGCCCCAGTAGCCTATGACGGCCTGAAGGGCCATCGCCGCCCGCACCATGTTCTCCCCCCGGCTTTTGCGATAAGGTCCATACCCGACCCATAGCCAGGTCGGCTTTTTAGAGGCGTAGAGGCGGGTAAACCCCCGGATGGTCTCGGCGGGAACGGCGCAGATTTTCTCTGCCCACTCTGGTGTCTTCGGCGTGCCGTCAGTCTCGCCTAAAATATACGCCTTCCACTCATCAAAGCCGTCGAGATCCACGAACTTCTCCACAAACTCCTGATCGTACAACCCCTCAGTGATGAGGACATATGTCACGGCCAACATCATGGCGGTATCAGTGCCCGGTTTTATCGGGATCCACTGATCGGCCAACACCTCGGCAGCCACTGTGTATCTGGGCTCAATGCAGATGACGGGGACACCTCTCTCCCGGGCCATCTTGATAAAATACGCAAGCTGGTGGCCGGGGCCAAAGTGAACGATTGTGGGCTCAAGACCCCACAGGACAATCATTTTCGCGTTCATCAGCACATCGGCCATGTCGTTGGACCCGCCCTCGCGCCTGGACCATCCAGGAACGCCTGTCATCAGGTGAACCGCCAACCGCCCGGCATCCCTGGAGCACCAGCCCCAACCCTCGATGCCGGCTCCCCAAAGACCGAAAAGACGCTCCAGATGGGGGCTGGGTTGATAGGGCGTGGTAATCGAGTATGGTCCGTATTTTTGGACGATCTCTTTCATCTTGCCGGCAACAAGATCCAGGGCTTCCTCCCAAGAAATCGGCTCGTACTGGCCCTCTCCTCGACGCGTCCCCTCTTTGCGCTTCAGAGGGTGCAAAATACGATCGGGCGCGGCGATAAGTTTATGAAACACCCAGGCCATTGGACAGCCTCGAAGCTGCAAGCGGTTCTTGATGAAGTCGGTATCCGTTGCCACGTTGTCTTCACGGGCCACTCCCGGATTGTAGTGGTCGTCCGGCTCGATGGCGGTGATCTTCCCGTTCTTACGCCTGACCCTATGGACACAATGGCCCCCGCCGCAGTTGATGACGCATCCCGTATAGATCGACTCCTCTCCAGTATGGAGCGATTTAAGCCGCTCGACGACTGCCTTTCGCGAGTCAGTCACCCTGCTTGCCGTGCTTTCCATCTTTGCCTCCTTCACAAAAATTCATCATCGCGGGTCGGAGTCATCAGCTCTTCCGCAATTCCAAGTCCAAGATACTCCGCCGCCGGCTTTACATATCCCCAAGGAACATACGCGGGTCGTAGTTTAGTTCCTTCTCCTCACCCTTATTAGGTAGATATTTCTGGGGGCTACGCTGGAAGGCGGCGCGGCAGCTCTTGTCGCAAAAGTAGTAGACCTCGCCTCGGAACCGCGCCTTGCCACCCGGAGCGGACTTCTCATCCACTTCCTTTTGGCACACAGGATCGACAACCATGGTTCACCTCCTAAAGCAAGAAACTGACTTGAGAGCGGTCTGTGATTATTTAGCAAATGGTATGCCGCCTCAATTGCACCATTTTTTTCCTTTTTCAACCTGGCGGTATTTAAATGGGTGCGGCAGTCTTGCGACATTGAAGTTGTACAAGAACTAAGAAAACCAGAGCGTGTTTTCTCACCTCTGAGAGTGTGTGAAAAAATCCGTCGCGGCAGAATTGTATCGTTACCGAACGAGCAAATAATACGGATGCGAATCTGGCGTCAAGTGAAATTTATGCTAACTCCTGCAGCCGCTCGGCGGCGTAGAGTCCGTCGATCGGCGTCAATCGCCGTAGACGGCCGGGCGCGGGTGTTTGAGCACGAAAACTTCAGTCGCTTTGGGCAGCATACCGCGGTGCAGCGTTAATTGAGATGCGGCGATCTTGCGGATCGGGTAGTGTTCCTTGGCGAAGGCGGCGAAAAGTTCCCCCTGGCGCGCCACGTCGTAGTGCATCGGGATCACGATCGGCGGCTTGACCTGCTCGACCACTTTCACGATGTCCTCGAAGCCGAGATTGGTCATCGCATCGATGGGAATCATCATGACGTCGATCCGCTGCATCGCTTTTTCCTGCTCCGGGGTCAACAGATGGCCGATATTCCCCAGGTGCGCGATGCACAGGCTGCCCATCTCGTATATGAAGATGGAGTTGGCCACCCCGCCCCAACTCAGCCCGCGCTGGCTGGGGATATTGACGATGGCGATGTCTTTTACGGTGGTCCGAATCGGATTCCAGGTCTGCTTGAACGTGATGCCGCGCAAAATGACCGGATTGCCGGTCACCGCGCCGGTGTTATTATGCGTGAAGTGGTCGTTGCTCACGGTCACGGCGTCCGCTTGAATGCCGGGGGTGACGTTGAAGTTGGGGTCCGCCACCACTTTGGTCTGGCTGCCGGAATGAATCAGGAAACTCGAATGACCGTACCACTGGAGGAAATAATGACCCAGGGAAGGGCCGTTGCCCGGTCGAGCCTGGATCAGCTTTTTGCCCTGCTCGAACAAGTTGACCAAAGATGGGTTACAGAACGCTTGAACGATGCCGCGAAACGGCACCAGCAAGGCTGCCGCCAGCAAGCCAACGAAGTTTCGCCGTCTCATCGTGGTTCCTCGATAATCAGCGCGGTGAAGGTTGACACTTCGGTGTCCGAATCTTTCCACGCATGCTTGCGCAACCCGGCTTTGACGCAGGTCTGTTCGAGAAAGGTCTTCATGTCCCAATGATACTGAGTCGCGACCTGCGGCAGCAAAACCCCCCGCCGGCCTTGCCGCACAACGTAAAGACCATGCTTGCCGACTTCCAGGGAGAGCGGGTCTAGCACCTTCACCAAAGGCGACAGCACAGAGATATCGATACGAATATCCGGAAGCTCATCTTTCGCTATCGGTTCCACCCGGGAATCCCGCGATGCCGCGGCTTCGGTCATCTCGATCACGGTCGCATACAACGGTGAGCGCGGCGCGCAATCGCCGATGCAGCCGCGCAGCTCGCCCTGGTTATGCAGGCTGACAAAGGCGCCGTAATCATCGCTCTCGAGATAAGAATCGTCAATTTGCTCTACCTGCCGACCCGTGCCGAGGACAAAACTCTCTAAAGTCTGCCGGGATATTTGGCTGAGTTTCGTCTGCGACTCGACGGGCAGGTAAACAGTCATCATAGGTTTCCCGCCTGGCTTCTCCGACCCCTAACGCCGGGGCGGCTCCGTTAAAGAGAGTAAAATCCTTTGATCCCCCGGCTGTCAAGAGCGGGTAGTGGTTCAGTTTCGCCAAAATTTGTAGGGGCAACCCTATGTGGTTGCCCGTTCGGAGGGCACGTAGGCCCCGACATCGATGCGGCGTTGAAATCAAACTGAACCACTACCCAAGAGCGCGGAATCTTTCTTTGACCGGATGCTTCTGCTATCGTAACTAATTATTGACAAGAAGAAAGGCGCCGAATGATTTCCATAGACGAATTTCGCAACGTAGAGCTCCGCGTGGCGACCGTCAAATCCGCTGAGCCCCATCCCAACGCCGACAAGCTCTTGGTCCTCCAGATCGATCTCGGCACCGAACAGCGCCAGATTTGCGCGGGCATCAGAAGCCACTACACGCCGGAGGAACTCGTCGGCAGACAAATCGTCGTCGTCGCCAATCTCGAGACCGCAAAACTCCGAGGCTTGGAAAGCCAGGGCATGCTGCTCGCCGCGTCCGACGAAGGGCGGGTGATTATCCTCTCGCCCGAGAAGACCGTGCAGCCAGGTGCCAAAGTTTCGTGAATTGCGTCAAAACGAGGCTTTAAATTCGCTTGATGACAACCATCCCCACGGGACGTCCTACCCTCTGCACTATCGATCTCGCGGCCTTGCGCTGGAATCTGCGCCAGGTCCGCGCCAAAGTCGGGGCTCAAGTCAAAATCCTCTCGATGGTCAAGGCCAATGGCTACGGCCACGGCGCGCCGGCCGTCGCCCGTGTGCTGGCTGAGGAAGGGAGCGATGGCTTCGGCGTGGCGACGCTTGAGGAAGGAGTGGAGTTGCGCCAGGCGGGAATCGGCAAGCCGATCCTGGTGGTGGCCGGGACCTATGTGGAACAACTCGATCAGTTTTTCGAGAACAATCTGACGCCGGTGGTGCATGATCTCGAAAGCTTGCGGCGCTTGGAAAATGCGGTTCAAGCTCGCGGCGCCACGATGAACGTGCACCTCAAGATCGATACGGGGATGGGAAGAATCGGTTTTCTCGCCGCCGAAATCGACTTTTGGCTGGCGGAATTGAAAAAGCTGAGGGCGCTGCAAATTGACGGGATGTTTTCCCACTTTTCGACGGCGGAAAACGTCGCGGGAGATTTTACCCGCGCGCAGCTTGTGACCTTCTCAAACCAGGTCCAGCGGCTGCGCGCCGAAGGCATCGCGCCGCCGCTGGTTCACCTGGCCAACAGCGCGGCGACGATTACTTTGCCCGCTGCTTATTTCGACATGGTCAGGCCCGGCATCATGCTCTACGGTATTTACCCGTCCGCGGCGATGGCGAATCAGATCGAATTAAAGCCGGTCCTCTCCTGGCAAACGCGCATTGTGCAACTCAAGAAAGTCCCCGCCGGCACGAGCATCAGTTACGGTCAGACCTTCGTCACCGAGCGCGAGAGCCTGATCGCGACACTTCCGGTCGGCTATGCCGATGGTTATTCGCGGCTGCTTTCGAACCGCGGCGCGGCGTTGGTGCGTGGCAAGCGTGCGCCGGTGGCCGGGCGCGTGTGCATGGATTTGACTATGCTGGATGTTACCGCTATAGCAAACGTGCAGCAGGGAGATGAGGTTGTTCTGCTCGGCCGTCAAGGCGCCGCGGAAATCTCCGCCGACGAGATGGCCGGCTGGGCAAACACGATCTCTTACGAGGTACTCACTTCCATCGCCGCTCGCGTTCCGCGCATTCATCACAATTCTTAGGAGGATCACTAGCCGTGGGCAGGATTCAAAGGGCCCTGATCAGCGTCTCCGACAAGCAAGGCATCGTGGAGTTTTCCCGGGCCCTGTCGGAGTTGGACATCGAAATCATTTCCACCGGCGGCACGGCGTCGCTGCTCCGGGACAATAAAATTCCCGTCAGGGACGTTGCCGAGATCACCGGCTTCCCGGAGATGATGGATGGGCGGGTAAAAACGCTTCACCCGAAAGTGCACGGCGGCATCCTCGCGCTCCGAGACAATCCCGAACATATCGCCAAGATGAAAGAGCATGGGATCGTTCCCATCGATCTCGTCGTCGTCAATCTCTACCCGTTCGAGGCGGCGGTGGCGCGCGGCGCCGCCTTCGAGGAGATCGTCGAGAACATCGACATCGGCGGCCCGAGCATGGTGCGCGCGGCGGCCAAAAACCACCATCACGTCGGGGTGGTCGTCGATCCCGAAGACTACGCGCCGATCATCGACGAGCTCAGAGCCAACGGCGTCGCCCTGTCCGACGCCACGCGGTTTCGGCTTTTCACCAAGGCCTTCGAGCACACGGCGCGCTACGACGGCGCGATCTCGAATTACTTCGCGTCGCTGAACGAGAACAAAGAGCCGACCCGCTGGGGCAAATCGTTCAACATCCAGGTCTCCAAGATCCAGGACATGCGTTACGGCGAGAACCCCCATCAGAGCGCCGCGTTTTACGGAACCCGCGGCGACACCGGACCCTCCATCGCCCGGGCGAAACAGTTTCAGGGTAAAGAACTTTCTTTCAATAACATATTGGACGCCGACGCCGCGCTTAGCACCGTCCTGGAATTTTCCGACATCGCCACCGTGGCAATCAAACATAACAATCCTTGCGGCGTCGCCTTGTCGAAAAAATCGCTGGCCGATTCGTTCCGTAAAGCTAAGGCCTGCGATCCGGTTTCGATCTTCGGCGGCGTCATCGCGTTCAATCGCCCGGTCGATGAAGAGACCGCCCTGGAACTGAAGGACGTTTTTCTCGAGATCGTCATCGCGCCGAGCTTCACGCCTCAAGCCAAAGCGGTGCTTTCCTCGGCCAAGCGGCTGCTCAACATCCGGCTTTTGGAATTGGACATGGGCCAGCCCCAGGGCGGCGGCTACGATCTCCGGCGGGTGCGCGGCGGCATGTTGATTCAAGACTGGGACACCGGAAAGATTGACGTCCATGCTTGCAAGATCGTGACTCAACGCAAACCGACGGCGGAAGAATATCGGGCACTGGACTTCGCCTGGCGGGTCTGCCGGCATGTGAAATCGAACACCATCGTCTTCGCTGCGCCAGACCAGGTGCTCGGCGTCGGCGCCGGCCAGATGAGCCGCATCGATTCCACCAAGATCGCCGTCATGCGCGCCGCGACACACGGCCTAGATCTCAAAGGCTCGGCGGTCGCATCGGATGCGTTCTATCCTTTCCGCGACGGCCTCGACGAAGCCGCCAATGCCGGAGCCAAATCCGTGATTCAACCGGGCGGCTCGATCAAAGACGAAGAGGTCAGCGCGGCGGCCAACGAGCATGGCATCGCGATGATCTTTACCGGCATGAGA
>JACPFE010000350.1 GCA_016183145.1 Deltaproteobacteria bacterium
AAAAACTCTTCACTCTGCGCTCTCCGCGCCTCGGCGGTGTGATCTCCGAGCCCTGCTTCACACGAAAGCCTGAAGACCCTAAAAGTAGAATGTCCCCTGTGGTGACAGTCCCGCGTCTTGAACGCGAACGAAATCTAGGTCGGGCTTGCGCCGCAACGCTCCGCGGACAATATCGTTATTGAAATTATCGCCAGCGGCGAGCGCCAGCATGACTCACGGCGTTTTGCCAGACCGCTCGTAGGGCATCCACAAATCCAGACGCGGCCGGTAAACCGCGTCCCCCTTGAGCAAATCGTCGTAACCGTCCTCGAGCGCTTCGAGGCAATCTTTCATCGTGAATAGTTTTTCCACTTCCTGGTTGTTGATCAGCAGCATGATGCCCTCCTTGGATCGGCTTACACCAACACGAACAATTTTGAAAGATAAGAGCGGACTTGACCCATTCTTCAACGCGCAGCCGATCACGAATAGCGAGGGATAATCGCACTGTTCACGGTTTCATTGACGGCGTGCCCGCACGGTGATAAAAATAGCCATTGACGCGAGGCCAGCATGTCCATTCCAATGCGCATACCCGAGGGAAAAATCGTACTGACCTACGACGATTACGTCGAGCTTCCTAACGACGGCAAACGGTACGAAATCTTGGAAGGAGAACTCGCCGTGACGCCCGCACCGACCCCGAAGCACCAAAACGCGTCCGTTAACCTTACCGCCATTCTCTCTCAACACATTAAGGCAAACGAGTTGGGTAAACTCTACCACGCCCCTATTGATCTCATCTTAGAATCCACATCGGTGCTACAACCTGATCTTCTTTTCGTCGCTAAAGCACGACACAACATTATTAGTGGCAGGGGCATTGAGGGCGCGCCGGACTTGGTGATAGAAATTCTCTCTCCGACAACGACTCGGAACGACCGGGTGAACAAGGCGCAGATTTACGCCCGCCACAAAGTGCCGGCCTATTGGATCGTCGATCCCGAGCAAGAGACCGTCGAAGTCTATCTGCTGAGCATGGATGGTTATCGGCTGGCAGCGACACTGCAAGGAGAAACGCCGTTCTCCGCTCCACCCTTTACCGAACTCAAGTTTGCCGCCAAAGATATCTTCATTTGAGCGGAAAGGCAGCGATTTCGGTGCTCCACACCCCATCGCACGACGGCTGAAAAGCAGAATGTCCCCTTTTCCGAGACCGCTACTTCTCAAACGTGCCGATGTCATAGCGGCAAAAATCGAGGCGTTCACCCTGACCTCGGGGGATCCACAACGGCAGGAGCGGCGCAGGCCGTCGTCAAGGCGCTTGACGACTTCGGTTAGAACTGGACATAATTGGAGGGATCGCCCGCAGTGCGCCCGGCTCCATTGCTAATAACTTGACAAGCTAAGCCGCACGCTTTTGAGCATTTTGAGCCTCTTGACCGTCCCTGAACAATCGTATAGGTTTGGCTCGTCTCTTGCAGTTTGCCCATGCAATCAAAGAACGAAGCAAAAATTGCTGCATGGGAGGCCACCATGACAAACGATGTGAGAAAAGATCTTGAGAAATACCTTCAGGAAAACCCCCAAATTGCCAAGCTGCTACAAACTATGCAGAAATCCCAAGCCGACTATATCCGCATGTTAACCCTCCTGGGAGTCCGCCAGGTCGTGACAGAAGCGCCGCCAGCCAGCACCGCCGAAGGAAAGATGAATGCCGACGTATCAGGAGCTAATCAATAAAACCGACTGGGGCCCGCCCCAACAGCGCGAATATCGGTTAGCCAAGATACAAGAAATCCAGAATCATACCGGCCGTCCCCTCATTCTATACGCGGCGAACTTTATCAAGGGCGCACAAGTCCCGAATAACTCGATCGACGACACGGACATCACGGCGTTCTCCGACCTGGTCCAAGAGGTCGATCCGCCCGCGCTCGATGTGATTCTTCACAGCCCCGGCGGGCTAGTCGAATCCGCCGAGCGAATCGTCAACCTCCTCCGCGCAAAATTCACTGACATCCGGTTTATTATTCCTCATAGTGCCTATAGTGCGGCAACGCTGATAGCTCTGTCGGGAAACGTGATACTGATGGACGATCGGTCTGCCCTAGGGCCGATTGATCCACAGATTCTCTGGCAGGACCCGAACACCGGAACGCGATATTACGTCCCTACGCAGACGATAATTGACGGCTTCGAGCGGGCAAAGAAAGCCTTGAAAGGCGACACGGACTCCTTCCAAGCTTATCTTCCTATGCTGAGCAAGTTGGATCTTCACCTCTTTGAAATTTGCCGGAATGCAGAGAGGCTTTCCAAGCAACTAGCTCAGAGTTGGGTTGCAGCTTACATGTTCAAAGGACACAAGGATGCCAGACGACGGGGACGAAAGGCTGCTCAGTTCCTTTCAGATCATCGACATCGGCTATCTCACCGCCGAGGGATCACGATCGAGTCGGCTCAAAAGATTCTGAATGTGTTGGATATGCGAAACGATTCAAAGGATTTGAAGCTGCGAGACCTTATCTGGGACCTGTATTGCGCCGTCGAGTTCTTCATTGACCGTACAGATACCGCGAAATTCTATGAAAACGGCTACAGCGTCAGTTGGCGTCAACGCTTTGCTGTAAGCCAGCAGCTTGCCATCCCAATACCCATCCCGCAATTTCCCCAACCGTCCCCATCCCCTCAGGAGCCGGAGAAGGGAGGAGGCAAAAGTAGTTGATCC
>JACPFE010000351.1 GCA_016183145.1 Deltaproteobacteria bacterium
CATTGAATACTTCGGCGCGTAGCATGCTGTTGAAAAAAACTCTCCGCCACCCTGCGACGGATGCGGGGCATGCTTCACGTAAAGTATGTTGCGCGATGTCTCCAAGGGAGAGCAGCGAGATCACCCTCGCCCGCTTCAGCCTGAGGCTGATCCGTCCTGTGGCGGATGCGGGAGAGGGCAGGGGTGAGGGTTCGCACGCGTGGCCCCCTCGGCGAACGCCCCCTCACCCTAACCCTCTCCCCCACGAAGACGTGGTGGCGAGGGAATGTGTGTTGTCGGCTTCGAGCCGACGAGCATTGAAGCCCCTCGCCTTCGAGGCGAGGGTTGTTTAATCTCAAGTCATGCCGACCGCTGGGACGCAAACCATAGCCGGTGCCCGAACAGGGCGCTGGCCCGGGCTAAAAAGCTGGGAGCCTTCGCTGCCGGTTTGGCTCGGCGCAGCGGCGTTTCTCGTCTGCTTGATGGTCTTTCCCCTCGGGGCGATTTTTAAGGCTAGCCTGTGGGCTGAGAGTGGCTTTAACTTTCACAACTACGTCGAGGTCTTTACCCACGGCCCCTACCTTGCCGCCATCCTCAATACCGTCGTCATTTCTCTTTGGGTCGGGCTGATCTCGGTTGTCATCGGCGGGTTGCTTGCGTGGTTGGTGACGCGCACCGATCTGCCTTGGAAGAAAACGATTCGCGCGCTGGTGATGGCTTCGTTCGTGACGCCGCCGTTTCTCGGCGCCTTCGCCTGGACGCTGCTGGCCGGCCCCAATGCCGGACTGCTAAACAAGCTCTACCGAAGTATGACCGGCTCGGAGGAAGCGCTCTTCAACGTCTTCACCATGTCCGGGCTGATCCTGGTCATGGCCCTCTACAGCTTTCCCTATGTGTTTTCGATGATCGCCAACGTCTGTGAGTTGATCTCCTCGGACCTGGAAGACGCCGCGGTGATTCTCGGCGCGCGCAAGCTGAGAACTGCCTGGACCATCACTTTGCCGCTCGCGTTGCCCGCGCTGGTGGGCGGATTTATCGTCGCCTTTCTCCAGTCGCTGTCGCTATTCGGCACGCCGGCGATTCTCGGGTTGCCGGCGGGCATCCATACAATTACCACCCAGATCTGGACCTTCTTTCAGTACCCGCCGCGACTAGATCTCGCGGCCGCCTTTTCGGTGCCGCTGCTGATCGCGACCATGGCGCTGATCGCGTTGCAGAAAAAAATTCTCGGCCGGCGCGGATTCAGCACCGTCGCAGGAAAAGGCGGACAGAGGAGGCTCGTGCGGCTTGGCTGGGGCAAGCTGCCGGTGCTCCTGTTCGTAATATGTCTTCTCGCTCTTTCGGTGTTTCTGCCCTACTGGATTCTCTTGAAGGCCGCGCTTTCCAAGGCTTGGGCGCAACCGCTTGACTGGGACAACTTCACCTTGAACAATTTCAGCTTCGCGCTGTTTCAGTTCAGCGACACCCGAGGGGCGATCGTTAACACTTTCAAATTGGGCATTCTCACCGCCACCGCGGGAACGCTGGTCGCCACCTTGATCGCCTACATCACCAACCGCAATCTTTTTCCGGGATCGCGCTATCTCACTTTTTTCGCCCTGGCGCCTTTGGTTATCCCCGGTGTGGTGCTCGCCGTGGGGCTGTTCATCGTTTACACCCAACCCCCGATCGTGCTTTACGGCACGATCTGGATTCTTTTCGTCGCCTATCTGACCAAGGAAATGCCCGTCGGCTTCGCCCAGGCCGAGTCCACCTTCAAGAGCATTCATACCGAGCTCGAAGACGCCAGTCGCATCATCGGGGCCAACCGCTTGATGTCGCTCAAGGACATTACCGCGCCGCTGGCGCGCTCCGGCTTGATCGCCGCCTGGTGCTTCATTTTCATCGGCGTCATCCGCGAGCTGAGCGTGTCGATTCTGCTGTTCGCGCCGAAATCCAAGGTGGTTTCGGTGGTGATATTCGATCTCAAGGAAGAGGGACAGATCGGCGCCATCTCGGTTATGGGCATTCTCCTCCTGGCGGTTTCGTTCGTGATTATTTTGGGCGTGCGCTGGATGATGGACCGGGAAGTGGTGGCGACGCGGGAGTAGTTTCATGGCGACGGTTTCGCTTCGCGGGCTCACCAAAAAAGTTGCCGACGCAGCGGCGGTGGAAGATTTCGATCTCGAGATCGGCGACGGCGAGTTTGTCGCACTGTTAGGGCCGTCCGGCTGCGGTAAGACAACCACGCTGCGGCTGATCGCCGGATTTCTCCAACCTGACGGAGGCGAAATCCGGGTGGGGGACAAGGTCGTCTCGTCACCGTCGCTGCTGGTTCCGCCGGAGCGGCGTTCGATGTCGATGATTTTCCAAAGCTACGCTGTCTGGCCGCACATGACCGTGGCGCAAAACGTCGCCTACGGCCTCAAGTTCAAAAAATGGCCGCGCCATGAGATCGATGAGAAAATCGCCAAGGCTCTGCGCCTGGTCCATCTGGAGTCGCTTAAAGAGCGTTACCCGGCGGAGTTGTCCGGGGGCCAGCAGCAACGGGTGGCGCTGGCGCGGGCGCTGGTGGTGGAACCTGAGATATTATTGATGGACGAGCCGCTCAGCAACCTGGACGCGAATCTGCGCGAGGAGATGCGCTTCGAGATTCGCCGGCTGCACGAGGAATTCGCCATCACGACGGTTTACGTCACCCATGACCAGGCCGAGGCGATGGCGACCTCCGACCGCATCGCCGTGCTCAACAAGGGGCGGTTGGTGCAGGCCGGAAAGCCTTCGGAGATTTTCGATCAACCGCGCACCCGCTTCGTCGCCGAGTTCGTTGGCAAAGCGAATATCTTGACCGGCCAGTTGATCGGCGGTGACCGCATGCAGTTGGGCGACGGGGTGCAAATTCACGTGGCCGGCAACGGTCATGAGCCGCAGCAAGGAGCCGCGGCGGTCTGCTTGCGCCCTCACAACATTCGCTTGACGGCCGATGAAGGAGCGGCAAAAAAGCTTGCCGGCGCCGGCCACAATCTTTTTTCCGGGGTGATCGGGCGCTTTATTTACTTCGGCGAAATGATCGATTACATCGTCGACCTGGCGCCGCAGCCTTTCACCCTGCGCGTCATCTCCCCGCCTTCAGAGCTTTATCAAAAGGGCCAGCGAATTTTCGCTTTGGCCGCGCCGGACCATTGCGTCGTCGTCAGGGACGAGTGAACTTTAGAAGTGCTGACAACTGTCTCAAGTCGCCCGCGAGATATCTCACCACGAAGGACACGAAGATCACGAAGTTTAAGAACAAGGTTTTCGAAACCTTCGTGTCCTTCGTGCCTTCGTGGTGAATCCGACTTTTCTCATTTCGGTTGCGGCGTAGCCGCGCTGGGAACTTCGTGGTGTAAAGAAAAACCTCGGTCACGCACTCGGTGATTTCAAAAGCTTGGAACCTGATGAAGCAAGGCCGCGCGAGTCTGAGCTTCCCGCTCCTGCTGATCGTTCCTTTCTTGCTGTCCTGCGGCGGCGAGGGTTACGACCGGATTCGCAATCTTCGCTCCGCCGGGCAAACCATCATCTGTTTCGGCGATAGTCTCACCGAAGGCGTCGGCGCGAGCCAGGGCGAGGACTACCCCTCCGTATTGTCCCGGCTCATCGCTGCTCCCGTGGTCAACGCCGGCCACCGCGGCGACACCACGGCGGACGCGCTGAACCGTCTCGCCCGCGATGTACTCGAGAAAAATCCCCGCCTGGTGATTCTGCTGTTGGGGGGCAATGACTTCCTCCGGCAAGTTCCCGCCGGCGATACCAGGAAAAATCTGGAAACGATCGTCCAGAGAATACAGGAGCGCGGCGCGATGGTGGTTATCACCGGAATGAAGCTTGGGCTTTTTACCGATGAGTACGGCGCGATGATGGAAAATATCGCCGAGAAATTTGGCGCCCTCTTGGTGCCGCAAGTTACCAAAGGGATTCTCACGGACTCGAAGCTTAAGAGCGATCCGATTCACCCCAATGGAGCAGGCTACCGATTGATCGCCGAGCGCGTCGCGGAAAAGGTTAAGCCGCTGCTTGCGCGGGCGGATCGGGAAAGAGGCGCGCGCGCCGGCGCGTGATCCGGCTGACGGTGATGCCAACCAATAGAATGCCGACCCAGGTAACCACTCCGCTAACGATTTTGGGGTCGGTGGAGCCAAACAGCCCGCCTAGGTCGTTGCGTCTGAAATCGCCGAAAACGCGAAGCGTCTTGAGGCTAAAAATCCAGCCGGCGTGCAGACCGATGGAAAGGTAAAGCGTCCCGGTGCGCTCAAATGCGTAGCAGAGCACGGCGCCGATTAGGAACAGTCCCAGGAGCCCTGGAAACAACCTATCGAGATCCAAAAACGGTTGGAATGAGCCGGCCAGGTAGCGAATCCCAGTCCAAGCATCTATCCCGCCCAAGGCGGCCGGATCTCCGGGTTTGACGAAATGGATCGCGGAATAAAAGAGGGCGGCGAAGAGATACGCGCGGACGCGTCCCAACTCTTCGTACAGCCCCTTGAAGATGAGTCCGCGAAAAAGCAGTTCTTCGATGAAGCCCGCGGCCGCCGCTGCGGCAATCGCCGAAGCGCAACGCTTTAGCGAATCGGCCATGGAAAGCCGGAAGAAGGGATCGAACACATCCAGCCACGACATGATCAGCGCGAGGCCCGCCATCGACGTGATGGCGAGGCCGAACCCCCGCCCAAGATCACGCCACGCGAAGGAGCGCGGCGTCAATCCCCATTGTTTCACCGGGCCGAGTCCCAGGAAGCGGCGGCAGCAGAAAAACAGCAGGATGCCGCTAACCATGAAAAAGCGGTCGAATATTTTACCGAACGAATAGCGGTAGGACTCCCACCCGGGACGTGTTGTTGTGATATAGTCCCAGGTAAGAGCCGCCCAGGGACTGAGCAGGGCAGTGAAGGCAAGGACGATGATTGCGAAGAGCAGCAGCCGTTGGTAGCTTTTCATAGTTTTTAAGTCGCTTCTGGGTTTAGTGGGAAGAGGTATTCACCACAGAGGCGCAGAGTTCGCAGAGTTCGGAGAATTTCTTAATCAAGAACTCTTTGCTCCGCGCCCTCTGCGTCTCCGCGGTGCAATATCCG
>JACPFE010000038.1 GCA_016183145.1 Deltaproteobacteria bacterium
TCGGCTCGGCGATCTTCTCCGCCGCGTTCGCGTTGCTAGGGGGGCAGGAGCTGGTCGAGAAGTGGGTGCTATCGATGGATCTGACGCCGATCCAGTTCATGATCCTCGCCCAGTTCATCATCTTCATCTTGGGCTGGCCGCTCGAGTGGACCGAGATCATCATTATTTTCATGCCTATCTTCATTCCGCTGCTGCCGCACTTTGACATCGACCCCCTGTTCTTCGGCCTGTTGGTGGCGCTGAACCTCCAGACCGCGTTCTTGTCGCCTCCCGTGGCGATGGCCGCGTTTTACCTCAAGGGCGTAGCGCCTAAGCACGTGACGCTCAACCAGATTTTTGCCGGCATGATGCCGTTCATGGTGATCCAGGTGATCGCAATGGTGCTCTTGTACCTCTTCCCCGGCATCGGGGAGTCATCAGCTCAGAGCAGTTGGTGCAAGCCTGCCTCGCGCGGGCACGTGAGATCGACGAGCAAGTCCAAGCCTGGGCGTTTCTCAATCCCGATCACGCCCTGGCGCAGGCACGCGGGGCCACTGCACGGCGTGCCCGTCGGCATCAAAGACATCTTCGACACCGCCGACATGCCGACCGAAAACGGCTCGGTGCTCTACGCAGGGCGCACGCCGGCGCGCGATGCGACCGTGGTCTCAATGCTGCGCGCGGCGGGGGCGGTGATCATGGGCAAAACCGTGACCACGGAGTTCGCTTACTTCTCACCCGGAAAGACCTGCAATCCGCACAACCCCGAGCATACGCCTGGCGGTTCTTCCAGCGGCTCGGCTGCCGCGGTAGCCGCCGAGATGGTGCCGCTGGCGCTCGGCAGCCAGACCAACGGCTCGACGATTCGCCCGGCGGCGTTTTGCGGCGTTGTCGGCTTCAAGCCGACGCACGGCCTGATCTCGCGCCACGGCGTGTTCGCGCTTTCGCGCGCCCTCGATCATGTCGGCCTCTTTGCGCGCACGATCGATGACATCGCGCTGCTCGCCGAGCAGGTGACGGGCTACGATGAGGGCGATCCCGACACCCGGCCGCGCGCGCGTATTCCGTTTGTGCAAATCGCGGCAGAGGAACCGCCACTCGATCCCATGTTCGCATTTATAAAGACCCCCATGTGGGAGCGGACCGACGACGATACTAAAGAAGGTTTTGCCGAAATCGTCGAGCAGTTGGGAAGCCAAGTCGAAGAAGTGGAACTGTTCCCATCCGCAACCCTTCGACTTGGCTCAGGGCAGGCCGAAGCATGGCAGTGGCACCAGACGATTATGAGCGCGGAGATGGCGGCGAACTTGGAGCGGGAGTGGGAAAAAGGCCGCGACCGAATGTCAGAGAAATTGCGCGCGCAAATTGAGCGCGGCCGGGAGGTGCGCGCGGTCGATTACCTGCGTGCGCTCACGCGCATCCAGCCGATGCACGAAAGTTTCGTGGAACTTTTCGAGCAACGCTACGATGCGATCCTCACGCCCGCCGCTCCAGGGCCAGCGCCCAAAGGGCTTGATTCAACCGGCGATCCTTCTTTCTGCACGCTCTGGACGCTGTGCGGCATGCCCGCGATCAGTTTGCCCCTTCTGCAAAGCACCACCGGCCTACCCATCGGCGTTCAACTCGTCGGCCCGCGCCACGGCGACGCACGCCTGCTGCGCACGGCAAGATGGCTGGCCGCGAAAGTCGCCACCAGTTGAGTAACCTTCGCTACGCTCGAGCTTTTCACTTCGCTCAGAATCGCGGATGGCAAATAATCTGCAATCTGTCGCTCCCCTCAAGACATGCCATCGGTTCAGTGGTGTGCCCAAGCAGTGACTAGACTTGAGAGGATATTATCTGATAAAAGGTCAGACCAAAGGTGTATATGTCCAGGGTCTTAGTAATCGAAGAGACGGGTGACATTCAGGCACTGCTCAGGAAACACTTCTCAAGAGATCATGTCGTCGTCGATGCTCTCCCCATCGGACGAGCGGTTACGGAGAAGTTTACGACGTGGGAATACGACGTTCTTATCTGGGATGCCGTCGTATCAAGAACGGAACAATCCAGGGGCCTTGAGCTGCTTGATCTGCTGACTCGAGGCTCTAATAGGACATACATTCTTGTTGTAACGGATCAGAAAGGTAGCCTCCTCCCCCTTGAGCAGCTCAAAGCCTACGCCCACCGTACTCTTACCCAACCTGTGGATGAAGACGAGATCTGCGCGCTTGTTACGCAGGCTTTGCATCAGCAAGCTTTAAGGAACGGGGGCGGCATCAATTGGCAGATACAAATACCACTGGAATTCGAGGGCATGCTCGGGATCAGCTTGCCGATGCAGGAGGTGTTTCAAAGAATCCTTGAAGCGGCATCAGAGGAAATATCGGTGCTGATCACCGGTGAAACGGGTACGGGTAAGGACATGGTCGCGTCTGCGATTCACAACAGAAGCCGGCGAAAGAACGGTCCTTACGTCGCCGTCAATACCGGGGCCATGCCTTCCGAGCTGATCGCAAGCGAACTCTTTGGCCACGAAAAAGGCGCCTACACGGGCGCCGTTGAAACGACCA
The DNA here is from genome assembly GCA_016183145.1 of Deltaproteobacteria bacterium. Lineage (GTDB taxonomy): Bacteria > Desulfobacterota > Binatia > UBA9968 > UBA9968 > JACPFE01. The sequence goes on from JACPFE010000038.1 coordinate 2,532, forward strand.
AAGGGCGCTTCGAGGAAGCTCATGGGGGGACCATTTTCCTCGATGAAATCAGCACTATCAATGAGAAATCGCAAGTGAGTCTTCTCCGAGTTCTAGAAACCAAGACCTTCCGGCGAGTCGGAGGAGAAAAAAATATCTGTGCCGACGTTCGCGTCATAGCAGCGACCAATGAGAATTTGGAAGAGGCTGTCAAACAGAAAAGGTTCAGGGAGGATCTCTTCTATCGCCTTGACGTTTTCCATATCCATGTGCCGGCTCTCCGCGAACGTCCGGGAGGCATCACGCTACTGACCAATCATTTCGTGCCTCACTTCAACGCTATCTATAAGAAAAAAATGCGTGCCGTGGCGCCAGAAGCCTGGCGCTGTCTTAGGAGCTACTCCTGGCCGGGCAACGTACGGGAATTGAAAAACGTTATTCAACGTGCCGTGCTGATGGCGAAAGGAGAAGAACTTACGCCCGATCTTCTCCCGCTGAGAATCAGAGTCGCGAGCAGCGCGGAAACAAATGCCCCAGCCCAACATTATCCGATTCATGCGGGCATGACCCTCGATGCTGTCGAGAAAGAATTTATCCTCATGACCCTCGCCTCAACTAAAGGGAACAAAAAACAGGCAGCCCAAATCCTGGCAATTAGTCGCCGGGCGCTTTACGACAAACTCAAAAAGCACGGATTACTGTAACACGCCAAAGACCGCGTGGATCGGGTAAGTCTTTCGCCGTGCAAATTTTTCGTGCCCGGCCGCCTTTCTTTTTAAGTTGCGCCCTGCCGTGTGAAGTATTCCCACACTTCCCATCCGAATGTGTGATTTATTTGCACACACGCAAGAGTTTTCCTTTGGAGTGATTCGCAAATCATTTCGCTTACAAATTTCCCACCATAACTCGGTTGAATGTGACAATTTGTCTCTAACATTTTGATGCTTCGACAAGCTCAGCATTAACAGATAATCTTCAACGATTTCGATCTCCAATCGGTTCACTCTGAGCGTGTCGAAGGCTGAGTGGACTATTCCAAGTATCCGGCAAAATTTCAAATATCTTGGGGATTTATCTTACCCTGACCCGACCGATTTCATCTCTGGCATCTTGATTGCTTTGGCTAAGTGGCCTCTGCCGGGGAGAGAGCGCAAGCGCTCAGGCGCAGATTGCGCAAGACTCAAGTTTTCAGGAAGCTAAGACCGCGACCAGTGGAACGATAAGCCTTGTCTGTTTCGATCGCTACGTTTCCGCTTCGGTTTAACAAAACCTTGCTAGTTTCCTCGGAAGGCTGCGAGGAAGTAGAAAAGCGTCTTAGCGGCGCCGGGTGCATCGTTACAAAAGTCAGCGATGGAGATAGAGCTGTTCGTAGGATCCGTCGAGAAATCTTTGACGCAGCCGTGCTCGTTTCCACAGGGCAAGAAATGGACTTGGCCGAGACCGTTTTTAATCTTAGAGACATCAGGAGTTCGATGGAAATCGTGATCCTCGCGGATCGTGCAGATGCGAGCGGAAACGATATCGGGAAAATTGCCGCAGCCGTCCCCAATACGATCATGGTAAATCTCCACGGCCTAGAGGTCCTGCTTGAGGCATGCAGGGACACAAGTGCAAGGGGAAACTAAAGCGCTGAATGGAGGACTGACGGGTAAGAGATCGGTTCCGAGGAGGAGAATAAAAAATGAAAAGCATAATTTTATTGGCCGCCTGGAAGTTCCCCGGATCAAGTCAAGACTCTGCGTGAGGCCTTCGCGAAGACAATGACTGATCGGGAGTTCTTAGCCGAAGCAAAAACGAGGAACCTGGAGATCAAACCCACAGCCAGTGACCCGTTGGAAAGGCTCGCAAAAGACATCATCGTCCAACCGCCGGAGGTAATCGAACGAATGAAGAAACTGTTGGGCAAGTGATTGACTAAGAAGGAGGAGATGTCATGAATCGTAAAATCACGCTGCCGTTGTCGGTCTTCATAGGGCTTCTTTTCTTTAGTGTTCCGCCGCAGGCCGGAGCTGAAGAGTTCTACAAAGGCAAAACCATCCGCTTTGTCGTCGGATTCGCGCCCGGCGGTGGTTATGATCTCGCTGCTCGGACTGTCGGACGACATATGGGCAAGCATATTCCTGGAAATCCCACGATCGTCGTGGAAAACATGACCGGCGCCGGGAGCCTTATTGC
>JACPFE010000352.1 GCA_016183145.1 Deltaproteobacteria bacterium
TCCTCCTTTGAAAATACCCGTTTGGGGATGAGAACGAAGAGGCCCGCCTGGGTTCCGTCATACCCGCGAAAGCGGGTATCCAGGCTAATTCGGCGCAACAAACCTGGCTTCCCGCGTGCGCGGGAATGACGAGTCGGGGAGAGCACCCTGTGAAAGGAAATCCCTCCATTTTCATTCTCGGCGGGCGAGCGTAAAATCATGGCCCACTTCGTGGTGAATCCTTCTCCACACTAATGCCAGAAGAACCTAGTTCACGCGTCGAGGATCGAGCGATCTTCTATCCTCGATCCTCCATCCTCGGTTGTTACGGGAGTGCCTCCATCAAAACTTCCTGCGCCGCCGCCACCCCGCGACCGAAAGGAATCTCGGCGCCGAATTTCCTGAGCGCCATTTCCAGCGCGGCGATGGCGGTGATGACGTCGAAGGCGCCCATATAGCCGACGTGGGCGATGCGGATAACTTTGCCCTTGAGCTGGTCCTGGCCTTCGGCGAGAGTCACGTTCATGCGATCGCGCAGGTATTCCAGAACTTTATCCGCGTCTATGCCTTCCGGCAGAAAAATACCCGTGGCCGCCGGGCTCGGGCTGTCGGGTGCCAGGAGTTTTAATCCCAGCGCCGTCGCTGCCGCGCGAGTGGCGCGGCACAGGCGCGCGTGGCGCGCATAAACTTTTTCGATTCCTTCGCGCTCAAGCATGTTCAACGAGGCGCGTAGCCCGAAGATCAACGACACCGCCGGGGTAAAGGCGCCGGAGCCTTTCTGCTGGTTCTTGCGTTCCAGGTTGAGGTCGAAATAAAAGCGCGGCAGCTTCGCCTTCTTGGTGCGGTCCCAGGCCCGATCGCTGAGCGCGATGAAGCCCAAGCCGGGCGGCAGCATGAGCGCTTTCTGGGAGCCGGTTACCAGCACGTCGATGCCCCATTCATCCACCGGCACGGGAACCACGCCTACCGCCGTGACGCCATCGACGAGGAACAACGGCCCGCCTTTGGTTAGACTGGCGATCTCTTTTACCGGATGGAGCACGGTGGTGGAGGTTTCGCTCGCCTGAATGAGCACGCCTTGAATATCCGGATGGGCTTCTAGCTGCTTTTCGACTTCCGCGACTTTCACCGCTCGTCCCCATTCGACTTTCAGATCGATAGGATTCAGCCCATAGGCGTTGGCGATGTTGAGCCAGCGCTCACCGAACTTACCGCCGTTGATGACGAGGACTTTGTCACCGGGAGAGAACAGATTCGCCACCGCCGCTTCCATGGCGCCGGTTCCGGATGAGGCGAACATGATGACGTCGTTTTTCGTGCCGAAGAGTTTTTTTAGCCCCCCGCGCGCCTCTTCGAACACTTTGTTGAATTGCGGCGTGCGGTGGTGGATCATCGTTTCGGACATTGCCAACTCGACTTCGTTGGGAATCGGCGTTGGACCCGGTGAGAGCAGATATTGCTTAATCATGGTTGTCCCTTGTTGGATTTAGTTGTTTCCTGTCAGCGTGTAGGCGGTGCACCGAGGGGGGCAGGGGTTGTTGGTGGCGTCTTTCCGATGCCCGACGGCGCTCCGTCCACAAAAAAGCCTGGACCTCTTTCTTTAAGAGACCCAGGCGTTCGGCCGTCTTAACGCTTTGCACTTCCTCGTGGTCAATTCCACGTTCGCCAGTCGCGCAAAACCTACGAAGAACTTTTATCGTACAAGTTTCGGCTTGTCAACGGTAGCGTCATCGGTTAGAGACAGGGGCAGAGACGGAGATAGAGACGGAAGGGGACGCGGAGGCGCTATGCAATACCGAATAGTGGGCAAAACCGGCGTGTGGATTTCCGAGATCGGCTTCGGGTGTGGCAACAATGCAGTGTTGATGGTCAAGGCTTCGCATGCGGATCAAGTGAAGGCGGTGCGCCACGCGCTGGATTTGGGAATCAACTTTTTCGATACGGCCTTCGCTTACGGCTCGGGGAAATCGGAAGAGAACCTTGGAGGGATTCTTAAAGAGCTGGGCGCCGAGCCGGTGATTTCCACCAAGATTCGCCTGGAGGCCGATTGCCTCGGCGATATTAAGGCTTCGACCGTTCGAGCGGTGGAAGCGGGGCTCGCGCGCTTGCGGCGCGAGCGCGTCGATTTCGTCCAACTTCATACTCGGGTCACGTTAGCGCGGGGCATGGGCAAGCGCTTCAGTTTGACACCGCAAGATGTTCTCGGACCCAACGGCGTCATTGACGGCTTTAAAACGATGCGCGACCGCCGCAAGGTCGGGCACTTCGGATTCAGCGGACTCGGCGATCCAAAGGCGCTGCACGAGTTAGTGGACAGCGGCGAGTTTCACGGCTTTCAGGCCTACTACAATTTACTCAATCCCAGCGCCGGCCAGCGGGTGCCGCCGAGCTTCGGGGCGCAGGACTACGGATTGATCATCGATCGCGCAGCAGCCAAGGGGATGGGCGCCTTCGTTATCCGCATTCTCGCCGCCGGCGCGCTCACCGCCGATCCCAGCGCTGGCGGCGGGAGCAGCCCCGAGCCGCTGTCGCCTGGGTCCGAGTATGCTCTCGATCTGCAACGGGCGGAGAAAGTCAAAGCGGCGCTCGGCGTTAGCGGTAAGGAATTAACCCAGGCGGCGATTCGGTTCGGGCTTGTGAACCAGAGAGTCTCCACCGTCCTCGTCGGCTTTTCCAATACGACCCATATCGATGAGGCGGTGGCGTGCTCGGGAGCGCCGGGGTTGACCGATGGCGAGATGGCGAAGATGAAACAGGGGTTGACCGATGGCGAGATGGCGAAGATGAAACAGTTGTGGGAGACGGATTTTGGGATGCTTTCGAAGAATTGACAGGGGTCCTTCTCGAAGATACGGATAAGCAATCGGCCTTACTTTATTTTAAGAAACTGGAGCTGCCATGAAGAAACTACTTTTAGCGCTCTTTCTTTCCGTTACCTGGAATCATTTTCTCTGGGCCCAGACCCCCTACTACCAGGGCAAGACCATGACTATCGTCGTCGGCACCGTGGCGGGAGATGTCTACGATCTTTACGCGCGGGCGATTGCGCTCACCTTGGGAAAATATCTTCCCGGCAATCCTAACATCATCGTCCAGAACATGCCCGGCGCGGGGCATATGATCGCCGCCAACTACCTCTACGGTGTTGCCAAGCCCGACGGTCTAACGATCGGCGGGACCCTGCCGACCCTCTACTTCGAGCAACTGATCGGGCGGGCGGAAGTCAAATTCGACTGGACGAAGTTCAGTTGGATCGGCAACGCGACGAAATCACCGCAGGTTCTATACATGCGCGCCGACGCGCCCTATAAGACCATGGACGACGTGCGCAACGCCAAAGAGCCGCCCAAGTGCGGTACCACGGGGACCAGCAACATGGGCTATTTCGTGCCCAAGCTTTTAAGCGAGACCATTGGCGCAAAGTTCAACGTGATTGCCGGTTATCGAGGCGGCAGCGAAGTGGACTTGGCAGTGGAGAAGGGCGAGATTCAGTGCCGCTCGCTCAGCGCCGAGGCTTTTTTCTCCCGCGAGCCGTTCCATACCTGGCGAAAAAAGGGTTTTGTGCGGGTGCTGGCACAAGGCGGCAAGCAGAGGGACGAGCGGTTGCCCGACGCGCCGACTATCTATGAGTTCTTGGACAAATACAAGACCCCGGAGTTGGGCCGGCGTTTAACCACAGCGCTGCTCGCCGGAGGGGAGTTTCACCGGCCCTATATCGGCCCGCCGAATCTGCGCCCGGAGAATGTTAAGTTGCTGCGCGAGGCGTTTGCGAGCGTGATGAAAGATCCTGACTTTTTGACCGAGGCCAAAAAGAAACGGCTCGATATCGATCCAACGAGTGGCGCGGAGGTCGAAGTCTTAGTCAAGGAAGTGATGAATCAGCCGAAGGACGTGATCGAGCGGCTGAAGGTACTGATGGGGCGGTAGGATTAATTTCACGGTTTTATCTGCCGAGTAGATCGGAGCGAGCCGGTCAGAGCAGGTTTGGGGTTGCACATGAAAATCACGCGCCGCCGTTTCCCCGGCCGTTTCATGAGTTTGTGACCGTTGACGTCGAAACGGACGAGGGCCTCGGCGGCATCGGCTATACGACTTTTAACGGGCCGCTGGCGCCAACGCTCAAGCACGCGGTGGATCAACTCGGCGCGCTCGTCATCGGCGAGGATCCGCTGCGCACCGAGGCGGTGGGCCGAAAGCTGCGGGGCGCGGCTTGGGGATCGGGCGCCGGGGGGATTTTTACACTCGCCTTTTCCGCCATCGACATTGCTCTCTGGGACATCAAGGGCAAGGCGCTGAACCAGTCGCTGGCTATGCTTCTCGGCGGGCTGCGCGATAAAGTGCCGGCCTATGCGAGCGGCGCGCTGCTTCGGAGCTATTCTCTGGATCAACTGCTCAAGTCCGCGCGGGTGCTCGTCGAGAAAGGTTATAAGCAGATGAAGACGCAGCTCGCCTTGCCTGGCGAAACCTCGCCGCGGATCGAAACCGAGCGCGCCCATCGCCTGCGCGAAGCGGTCGGTCCGGATATCGACCTCATGTGCGACATCAATCAGCGCTGGAGCGTCAATCAGGCGATCGACATCGGGCGGCGCGTCGAGGACGTTCATTTCTCCTGGCTTGAGGACGTGACCGCCCACGACGACTACGCGGGGCTGGCGCGCGTGGCTGATGCGCTGGCGACCCCGCACGCCGGCGGAGAGTGCTATTACGGCATCACGCCGTTTCGCCATGCCATCGAGGCGCGCTCGGTGGACATCGTGATGATCGATCTGTTTCGCGTCGGTGGGATCGCCAACTGGATGAAAGTCGCGGGCATGGCTGAAGCGTTTAACCTGCCGGTGGTGAGCCATCTGATCCCTGAGATCCACGTGCATCTGGTTTCGGCCATTCCCAACGGTCTTACCGTCGAGTACATGCCGTGGCCTCTCCTTCGACCGCGCCGCGCTCAAGCGTTACGCCGCGTGAGCGAAGAATGAACCTAAAAACGGCAGTTGAGGTGTCTAAGCGAGCTATCGAGGTATCAACATCTATCGCAATTCAACCAGCAGGATATCGCACCACGAAGGGCACGAAGAGCACGAAGGAGGAAAAAATCTTCTTGAACTCCGATGGCTTTACCAATCCGGTTCTCCGGTCTTCGTGTCCTTCGTGAACTCCTTTGAAAATACCCGTTTGGGGATGAGAACCAAGAGGCCCGCCTGGGTTCCGTCATACCCGCGAAAGCGGGTATCCAGGCTAATTCGGCGCAACAAACCTGGATTCCCGCGTGCGCGGGAATGACGAGTCGAGGAGGG
>JACPFE010000309.1 GCA_016183145.1 Deltaproteobacteria bacterium
AGCCCGATGGGTCTTCGGAGCCCGGAAAATTTGCGCCGGCCGCGCAAATTGTCAGCTATAGTGGTACGAAGAACACGAAGTTGTAGGGGCGGGCTTCAAACCCGCCCTTACTTCCGAACCCTTCGTGACCTTCGCGCCTTCGTGGTGAAATAGTATTTATCAATGGAGTAACTCGACTATGCCTTTTAACGACCTGCGCGAATTCATCGACGCTGCCCGCGAGCTGGGTCAAGTCAAAGAGATCCACGGCGCCCACTGGAATATCGAAATCGGCGCGCTGACGGAGATGTTCGCCCTCAAGGAGCCTTCCCCGTTGCTGCTCTTCGACCGGATTCCCGATCACGCGCCCAACTTCCACGTCGCTTCGAATCTGATCAACACACCGGGCCGTTCCGGGCTTACGGTCGGCATGCCCGCCGACGCCCCGCCCATCGAGCTCGTCGCCCGATGGAAAGAACTTCTAAAGAACGTCAAGCCGATCCCGCCGCGCGTCGTCGCGAACGGGCCGATTTTGGAAAACGTCAAAACCGGCGCGGACATCGACATGACGATCTTTCCGACGCCGCACTGGCATGAGCTCGACGGCGGGCGCTACATCGGCACCGCCGACTGCGTCATCACCGGCGAGCCGGAAGAAGGCGGCTGGGTAAACGCCGGCATCTATCGCGTGCAGGTCCACGACAAGAATACCCTCGGCCTCTATGTCTCGCCGGGCCATCACGCGCGCATCATGCGCGAAAAATATTGGGAGAAGGGGTTGAGCTGCCCGGTGGTCGTCACCTTCGGTCAGGACCCGCTGCTTTTTCTGGTCGCGGGGCAATCGGTCCCCTACGGTATGAGCGAGTTCGATTACTGCGGCGGCCTGCGCGGCGCTCCCGTCGACGTGATCCGCGGCGAGATCACCGGGCTGCCGATCCCGGCCACCGCTGAAATCGCCATCGAAGGCGAAGTGCCCCCGCCCAAGGAACAGATGCACATGGAAGGCCCCTTCGGCGAGTGGCCCGGCTACTACGCCCATGGCGCGGCCAAGGAGCCGGTGATCCGCGTCAAGAAACTCTACTATCGCAACGATCCGATTCTCGCCGGCGCGCCGCCGCTCAAGCCGCCGTTTATCACCTTCGGCGTGCCCATCGGCGCCGCGGCGATCTGGAACTATCTGGAGAAGGCCGATGTGCCGGACATCAAAGGCGTCTGGTGTTTCGTCGGCGGATCGGCGGCGGGCGGCGGCGCGCCCTTTATCGTTGTTTCCGTCAAGCAACGCTATCACGGCCACGCCCAGCACGCGGCCATCGCGGCCCTGGGCTCGCGCGCGGGAAACTATCATGGCCGCTTCGTCGTCGTGGTCGACGACGACATCGATCCCTCCGATATGAAGGAAGTGATCTGGGCGGTCTCGACGCGCTGCGATCCCAAGACCGCCATCAGCATCATCGACGGCTGCTGGAGCACGCCGCTGGACCCCGCCATGCATCCCGACCAGCGCGACGCCGGAAATTTCGTCAACAGCCGCGCGATAATGAACGCCTGCCGTCCCTACGTCTGGCGCGACCGCTTCCCGCCGGTCAACGCGCTGAGCCCGGAGCTGAAAAAAAAGATGGAAGAAAAGTGGAAGAGGGAGCTTGCCTAAACGGGTTAATTTGATAAAAGATGCCGGAAATCTCAAGAGAACAGCCAAAGTAGTTCGTAGCAAACCAGGCCGAAGCGGAGGTCTTTATGAAATCAATCAGAGGCAACTCCGGATATTTTGCGCGACTGATTCTCGCTGTCCTGCTACCCTACCTTCTACCCGGAGATCTCCTCGGGCAGACTTCATTCTTTCAAGGCAAAACCATCACGATCGTTCAAGGCCGCGACCCCGGCGGCACAGGGGATCTTCGGGTCAAGGCCCTGTTTACGTTCCTGCAAAAATATATCCCGGGAAACCCGACGATCGTGAGCGAGTACATGCCCGGCGGAGGGAGCCGCAAGGCGGCCAATCACATTTTCAGGACAGCGCGCCCCGACGGCTTGACGATCGGTAACTTCAGCTCCGCCATGGTCTCCATGGCGATACTTGGCGAGTCGGGAGTCCTCTACGATATCGATAAATTCCATTATCTGGGATCGCCGTACAGCACCTATCACGCCGTCTTTATCAGCAGGAAGCAGGCGGGCTTAAATAGTATTGAAAAACTGCGGGCCGCCTCCGGAATCAAAATCGGCGCGCAATCCGTGGGTTTTTCGACTTACAATGAAGGGAGGCTATTTGCCTATATCCTCGGTCTCAAAGATCCGAAGTTTATCGCTGCCTACGGCGGGGCGGAGCTTGACCCGGCCATAGCGCGCGGCGAGATCGACGCGCGCGCCACCGGTCCCGACACTCTCCTCAAGCGCAACAGCGAGTGGCTGGAAAAGGATTTGGTGGACATCCATGCGATCATGGAAACTCCCAAGGGCGACAAGCATCCACATCCTCGCTTCAGCAAACTGCCGGAAATCGAGAGCTTCGCCAGATCGGAAAGAGAACGCAAGGTCATTCAATTGCAGCGCGCTTTCAGGGTTGCCGGGACGCCCTTTGTCCTTCCACCGGCGACGCCCAAGGACCGCGTAGAGATTCTTCAAGAGGCCTTTCGCAAAACCTATAAAGACCCGGAATTTTTCCGCGAGTACAAAAAACTCACCGCCGACGAGCCGACGCCTCTGCTGCCGGAAAACCATGAAAAGGCGATCAGAGAAGTTCCGCGCGATCCTGAAGCGATCGAGCTGTTCAAAAAGCTCGTCGGCGCCGATCCGCTGCCGCCACGCTGAAAACAATCTGCAACTGGAGCCACCGCAGCCGTGACCACCCGGCGGTGGTTGCGTTCAGCGTATATAACCCTGTATAAGGGCCTGCAACCGGCGGCTTGAGAGATCGACCGGCCTGGAAAGAGCGCCGGCGCGGGCGCCCCGCGGTCGTGACGAAGGACTAGAAAAAACGGCATGGAGACGTCTCTGTTCAACGCGGCGATCCAGGGGTTTCTGAATTTACTTCATCTCAAGGTCCTCCTCGCCATGATGATTGGGGTCAGCATCGGCACCTTCACCGCGGTGGCGCCGCAGGGACTGGGGATGCCGCTAGTTTACGCGATCTTGTTACCGGTGGTCATCAAATGGGAGCCGATTACGGGCATCGCCCTTTTAATCGGCGCCAGCTCCGTCAGCGCCATTTGCGCCGCCTATCTACCGATTCTTTTCGGCATCCCCGGCGGCTCCGGTTCCCAGGCCACCGTTCTCGACGGTTACCCCATGGGCAAGCGCGGCGAGGGACGCCGTGCTCTCGGCGCTTCTTTTATGGCCGGGGGCTTGGGATGTCTGATCGGCACCTTGACTCTCGCCGCCGCGATTCCCGCCGCCAAGCCACTCATCTATTTGATGGGCTCGCCGGAGCTTTTCGTCGTCATGCTTTGGGGTCTCAGCATGGTCGCCGTGCTCGCCGGGAAACGCCCGGTCAAAGGGATCATCGCCGCCGCCTTCGGGCTTTTGCTTGCGACAGTGGGCCAGCAAGCGCAAAGCGGCATCATGCGTTTCGTCTTCGACCAGCCGTATTTATTGGACGGCATCTCCATCAGCATTATCGCGCTGGCCCTCTTCGGCGTCCCCTCGGCGCTCGATCTGGCGCTCACCAAGCTCGGCGTCGAGCAGCAGCCCGTGCCGCTCAAGGGCAGCCTGTTCGACGGCGTCAAGGACACCCTGCGCGAATGGTGGCTCGTGGTGCGCTGTAGCTTCGTCGGCGTGTGGGTGGGCATCGTGCCTGGGCTCGGCTCCCAGGTGGTGGACTGGCTCGCCTACGGCCACGCGGTACAGACCTGCAAGGGCGGAAAAGAAAATTTCGGCCACGGCGACGTGCGCGGCGTGATCGCGCCGGAGAGCGCCAACGACGCCAAGGACGGCGGTGATCTTGTGACCACGCTCTTGCTCGGGTTCCCCCAGGGCGTGGTGACGGCGCTTTTTATCGTTGCGCTGCTCGCCTGGGGATATCTGCCCGGCCCGGAGATGGTGAAGAAGAACCCCGAGGTCATTTACAGCGTGGTTTGGCTTCAGGGGATTTCCGGAATCATCGGCACCCTTATCGGCTTCGGCCTGGCCGCGCAGCTCGCCAAGCTCGCCGAAGTCCGTTACACCTTCATGGTTCCGATCATGTTCATTTTCATTCTGATGGGCGCCTTCAGCGTCAACCGCGATCCCATCGATCTTCTGGTCGTCGTCGCCTTCGGCGTTCTCGGCTATTTCATGAGGCGCTTCGCTTATCCCAGGCCGGCGATGATTCTCGGCCTGGTCCTGGGCGATTTGATGGAAAAATATCTCTACCGGTCGGTGGCGAGCTATGGCTTCAGTTGGCTCGCCCGGCCGGCCGTCATCCTGCTGCTGCTCCTCGCCTCGGTCTCCTTCGCTTTGACGCTGAGGGGCAGGATCAGGGCCAGGCACCGTGCCACATCGTCTTCCTTCAGCGGGGTGATGGCGAGGTCGGAAGATGAAAGCTGACCTGACGTTTTTCTTCCTGTTGGTTTTTTCGGCCGCGGCATTCGCCGGTTGGGCTTGGCCCGACATCGCCAAGATCATGCCGGTGTACGTGGCCGCTCTTCCAGGGCTTATTTTGGTTTTAGTCCAACTTTACCGGGACGCGACGGGATGGGAAGCGCGCCGGAGCGGCGGCGATGGCGGCATCGACATGGACGAAACCTACGAGGTCAAGTTGGAAAAGAATACCGAGCGTCAGCGCACCCTGGCGTTTTTTGCCTGGCTCACTGGCGGCGCGCTGGGCATCTGGCTGTTAGGCATCGTCATCAGCCTGCCGCTGCTCATTTTTCTTTACGCGCTGGTCGAGGGAAAAGAAAAATGGCTTACCTCTCTGATCATGGCGGCCTGTGCGTATGCGCTGGTCTGGGGGCTCTTCGAGTACATGCTGGAAACGAGGTGGCCGCCGGGAATACTCTTCGGTTGAGGAATCGTATTCGCCGTAATCCTGTAAAAGGTCCGGAGGAGCATATGCGAAAAAAGACGACCCACGGTGGCGCTTTCTTTTTGGCAGTGATTTTATGCTTGCCAATGGGCCGCGCTTGGGCGCAAGTTCCCTACTTCCAAAACAAGACGATCAAGATCATTCGCGGCGGCGCGCCAGGCGGCACCGGCGACTTACAGGCGCGCGCGCTGATTCCCTCACTGCGAAAACATATTCCCGGCAACCCGACCATCATCGTCGAGAACATGCCGGGCGCCGCCGGCAGAAAAGCGGCAAACTATATTTACTCGACGGCGAAACCAGACGGACTCTCGATCGGCGCCGTGGGCGCCGGCTTAGTCGCGGGACAGATCCTCGAACTGGCGGGCTCGCAGTACGATATCGACAAACTGATTTATCTCGGCTCCACCGAGAGCGGCGATCCCTACGTATTCGTCAGCCGCAAAGAAGCGGGTTTCGACAGTCTCGATAAGCTGCGCGCCGCCACCGGTCTGAGAATCGGCGCGCAGGCGGTCGGCCATCCAATCTATGTCGCCGGCCGCATGTTCGCTTTTCTCCTCGGCCTGCGCGAACCGAAGATGGTGCTCGGTTATAGCGGTCCGGAACTGGACATCGCGCTGGTGAAAGGAGAAGTAGATTTGCGCGCCAATGGCGCGGATACAGTTTTGCAGCGCAACCGCGACCTGCTGGAAAAGGGGTTCTACCAGTTTCACGCCTCCATCACCATTCCCAAAGGTCGATACACCCAAGGGGTTCCCAAAGCGCCCGAGCTCGACAGCTTCGCCAAGACCGATAAGGAGCGCCAACTGATCAATCTGTTTCGCACCTTTCTCTATCCGCGCTGGCCCTATCTCGCGCCGCCGGGAACGCCGAAGGAGATCGTCGCGATTCTCCGCGGCGCCATGACGAAGGCATTGAAAGATCCAGAGTTCCAGAAAAATTTCAAAAAGCTGATGGCCACCGATGCGACACCCTTGACCGGCGAAGAGCTTGAAAGCGCCATTCGTGAGTTGCCGCGCGACCCGGAGATCGTCGCGCTCTACAAGAAAATGGCCGACCACGGGCCGCTGCCGCCGCGCTGATCCGTAGACGTTCAAATCGTTCAAACGGTTCAAGAAGTTCAAATCCCCCACCTTCCTTCGACGATGCTCAGGACATGCTTTCCTCCCCCGCGTCAGCCCGAGGCTGATCCGTCCTTCGGCGGACGCGGGGGAGGACAAAGGAGGGGCTTGACCGTTATGAACGGCTTGAACGTTTGGAACCTACCAGCACCAGCGGCGCGTCGCCCTCGGGCCCCGCTCCCGCGCTTTCCAGGAGCGGCGGTGGCAGATTGCCGTTTTGTTGCTGCAATTTTTTCCAGCTCTGTCGCGCCATGATGATGTAGACTTTGCCGGGGCCGAGTTTAGCAATCGCTTCCGGTAAAGCCTCGATCTCATCGATAACCCCGCCACGGTAAAAGATCACCGGATCGCTGTTAAATCCCCCGAATAGATAAAGTCTGTCATTTGGCTGGACGCGCCTGTTGACCTCCTCCATGAACGCACGATAGCTCTTCGATTCCGCGATGGCGGGAAGAATCATCGACCAACCGATGAAGGCCATAAGAATTGAAATCGGCACTAACCGATAGGCCGCCGAGCGCGCCCGCGCCAGCCACAATGAATGCGCCGTCGCCAGCCACAAAACTCCTGACAAACATGCCGCGGCGGTAAAAGCGACGCCGAAACCGGCGATCGCATTTTTGACCACCAGAAGATTGGCGCGATCCTTCGGTTTGAGGAGGCGTT
>JACPFE010000353.1 GCA_016183145.1 Deltaproteobacteria bacterium
ATAGTCGATTGGCGTGTCATGCTTCAATGAGCCCGTGTTGGCGAGCTGTGCGAACCGGATTGTATTCGCGTCCTCCCTCACTTCTCCAGTGACGTCGCCGACGACGCTTCCATCCTGGTACAATTTTTTTGGATCCCGAGTCGCCACCCAGCCCGGCGCTTCAAAGGGTTTCTTTGCGAGCTGGGATACCGTGGCCGCTATATCGATCTGCGTTGTCCACAACCACCGAACGCCCCAAAGCCAGACCGCGGTTACTGCGACGGTCACTCCGACTTTGAACAGTGTTTCAAGGCTCATTCTCTGGCCTGCGCTGCCCGGCTAACTATTAAGTGACCCGCGATACGCGGCGAAAAAAGCCGGTCGGCCTATCTCCTGATGCGGCTCTACCAACCGTATTCAAATCGACTGCAATATCCTTCAGATACCCCATATTGTCAACAATTCTGTGGCCGGCAAACACTGCCGGGGCCGGCGGCCTATCTCCCTAACAACTCGCAGCCTATCTCGGCCGGGGATCTATAATATACAGACTGGCTTTTGATGATCCTAATGCCTGCCAGGGCTGCCTGCAAGAAAACATTGGGCCTGGTCGTGGTTTCGTTTGATCCCGTTCAATAGTTGCTGATCAGAAGCTCGCTGCGGGTTGTACCGCTATCGAACGGCCGGAGCTGGCATGGGGCGCGGCGCTGCACCTGTTTCGAGAAGCTGCTGCCTTCGCCCGAGCCAGAGACCGTTGAGCAACCAGAGAAGCGAAATCGGCACCGCCACTATGGCGATTCCGTTCATTCCTAATCCGAACATTCTAAGACCCGCATAGGACCAGGCGCCGACCTGATCGCCCAGGCGGTATACCACCGTGTCGATGAAACTTTTCGCCTTATATTTGTCCTCGCGGGGCACGACGGTGAAAAGCACTTCACGGGTCGGCCGGGCAAAGGCGAAATTGCTCGCGCGCCGAGCCACCTGATAGACGACCAAGACTGTGATCGTCGGCGCCAGCGCCAGCGCGCCGAAGCCGACGATGCTTAGCAGCGGCAACGCCGCCAAGGTCACAGCGACACCGAACCAGCGCAGCACGCGACCGGTCAAAAACAACTGCGCGCCGAGCGTGAGAATATTCACCCACAGGTCCACCCGCGCAAAAAACGCCGTGCGCGCGCCGCGGTCAATGAAACTTTGCTTGGCGATCTCGGCCTGCTGAAAATAGAGAAAGGTTGAGGTGATGGCGAACAGTAATATAAAGCCGCTCACGTTGATTAGATAGGATGAACTCAAAGCGTGTGAAAGGCCCGAAAACGCCGAACCGCCGATGGGCCTCTCCTCGAATTGCGCCGTTGGGCTCTGGTGCAAGGCATCGGACAATTTAGCCAGCCTGGCGACGCAGAACACCGCGGCTTCCAGCAGCAGCGCGGAGATCAATAAGAGATAGGTCGGCGCCACTTGCCTTGCCAACGACGCGGTCAGGATCGATCCGACAATGCCGCCGAGGGTCGCGCCGGCGGCGATGAAGCCGAAGAGCCGTTTCCCCTGTTCGGCGTCGAAGACGTCGACCATCATGGCCCAGAAGATCGATACGACGAACAGATTAAAAACCGATAGCCAGATAAAAAACAGCCGGCCGATCCAAATGTTTTGCTCGGCCGTGGCGACATGGAGCAGCAAGGCAAACAGCAGGAGATTGGCCAGAAAAAAG
Organism: Deltaproteobacteria bacterium; assembly: GCA_016183145.1. Lineage (GTDB taxonomy): Bacteria > Desulfobacterota > Binatia > UBA9968 > UBA9968 > JACPFE01. The sequence goes on from JACPFE010000353.1 coordinate 1,694, forward strand.
CGATAGCTAACGGCGATAAACTTGACTCGCGGCAGGCGCGCCACCAGCGCCGCGAAAGGGGGATTGATGACGAGCATGCCGAGCAGCGTGCCGGTGAAAAGCCATTGCAGATTTTCCACGCCGCCGGCCACGCCCATCTCGTCGCGGATGGGGCGGAGGATGTAATAGGAGAAAAGGACCGAGAAGATATAGAGCCAGGACCAACCGAGCGCGCGCATCTCTTCCGGGCGCACGTCGATCACACGCACGAGCAGCCGGGGTAAGAATCCAATTGTCAGCGCGTCGCTCGAATCGCTCCCCTCCTCACCTCTTCCCTCTTTACTATTCACTCCTCACGCCTCACTCCTGACTCCTAACTGCTAACGCTATCTCAGACATTATCGATGAACTGTTCCATGCGCCTGCGCGTAGCGGCATCGGGCAGTCTCCCGCGCGCCGCGCCAAGGTTGTCAACCACGTACTCCGCGCGGGCCATGCCCGGTACGGCGCAGGTGACGGCGGGATGGGAAACGATGTACTTGAGAAAAAACTGAGCCCAGGACGCGCAGTCGATCTCGGCGGCCCACTCCGGCAGCTTCTTGCCCTGCACCGCATTAAAGAGCCGCCCGCGACCGAAGGGCAAGTTGATCATGACGGCTATACCGCGATCGCCGGCCAACGGAATCAGGCGATCGCCGGCATCGCGGTTGTCCAGGGCGTAATCCACTTGGATGAAGTCGAGGCTTTCCTTCTTCATCGTTTGTTCGAACTCACCGTACTGCTTGTCGAACGACGTGGTAATGCCGACGTAGCGGATGCGCCCGGCCTGTTTCATCTCGCGTAGC
>JACPFE010000339.1 GCA_016183145.1 Deltaproteobacteria bacterium
GAAGGGATCCAACAGGCGCTGGACAGCATTCCCGAAGGCAAAAATGCCAGTCTAAATCTCGATAGCCTCATCGACAACTCGCTGATCCAAGAACTCGAGAAAGAAGGTTTTCTAAGGGAACTTTATCCGGACGGTTTGAAGCGCTGACAGCGCGCGGCGGCAAAAGGGTTCTGACGCATTAATCCTGCTATCGATCTCGCCAATGAAAAGAACCTGGGTCCAACGAGAAGGCCCCTGGGTCGGACCCACCCAAGAGTGCGTCCAGAAGACAGCATGGGCCATCTCACACTGGCTAAAGGAACATCCACACCGGCGGGGTAATGGCGGCGGGCGAGACCAATGACCGGCAAAGACTATTTTTTGCGCGGAATCGGGCGACGCAAAATGGACGGAGCTGCCATGGTTGTGCCGCTAAATAGAAGCGCGCCGGCAAACACGTCGTCACTAACGTAACAGAACCTGATATTCGCTCTCTTGGTCGCCGAAGGGCATCGCGGGGCGTTTGATTTTGACCTTGATGGGGTCGCCCGTTTTTTTGTAGAAGAGCGCAATTTTGACATCTTCGATGGTCTCGACCGGGTGACCATCCAGGGATAGAAGTATGTCCTCTGTCTTGAGGCCCGCCTTTTCGGACACGCTGTCCGGAACAAACTTGGTAATCCGCACTTTTTGGTCCTGTTCTTGGAGGTATACCATCAACCTCGGAGTTGTCACGGCCTCGGCGGGCTCGGGAAACACGATAAAATCAGCAATGTCTCGCTGTAGGGCAGCGTCACTAAGCAAAATGGAATAATCGAGTCTGTTTCTCCGGAAGACGCGCTTGGGTATTCCCGAACCATATTCAATGTGTCCGGCGCCAGCGACGACAACCATCCTGAAATCGGGGTTCTTCTTTAGGAAGCGGTCGATCGATTCCGCCATGGTTTCATCCCAAAGGATCTGTGCCTGGTGAAAGTGAGTGAAGGTTTTTGCTTCGAAGCTTTGGTGCGCTTTAAACACTTTTTCCAGCCGGGCGCGATAGGCCTCGTCGGAAAAATCCAAATCCTGGGGGATCTCCTGCTTCTCGGCTGCGGAAAGAGAGTCGAGTCCGGTTTTGCCGACTTTGTCGATGATCTCGCGCGCTAAGTTGAGCGCAACCACCGGGATTTGATGGCTCCTGGCATAGTCTAAAAGCGGCTTATAAAGGTGGTAGTTGACATCCCACCGCTTGAAATATTCGGACCGTTTCAAGAAGGCGCGCTCGTCGATGGCGCCCGAGATGTAATCGTCAAGCGCCTTTTGGGATGATCGTTGAAACATTTCCATGCCCAGGGCGATTTTTGGATTCTTGCGGTGCAGAGTTTCAAGGACCTGGAGCTGGACCAGGTGATGGGCGTATTTATCGTGTCCTTCGCCAACGTAAATGATTGTCTTACCGGTAACCCTCTCAATAACATCCGAAAGGCTTTGCGTAGCCGACAGATCGATCGCCAGCGGTTGATTTTTGACGGTCTTTTGAATTCCGCGTTCGGATGGGACGACGGTCTTGACGACATTGACCCCGTTCTCAAACCTCAGTCCGGAATACTTGCCGTAGTGAAAAATCTTGGGGAACGCAGCCGTTGTTTCGGCAAGGGAGTCGCTGGAGATTATGCCGACCACCTGTGCGGGATTCGCCGGATTCTTCTTGGCAACGATGCTGAATCCGCGTCCAGCGGCCTCCGCGCTGCCAAAAAGCGTCCGCACAGCGGGACTGTCCCCGCCGAGTATGAGGAGTGAGACGGGTTGGGCGACAAAATCGCCGAACGCCTCTGCGGGTTTTACTTCTGCGCCTTTGGTCCGAAAGCTTTCGATGACCGGTTGATAATAGGGCTCGTCTCGAACAGGCCGGACGACGATTATTTTACCCTCGCCCAACAGAGGCCCAATCACGGCAGGGATTTCCTGGTCCACGAGTTTGCGCGCAATATCAAAGTCCTCGTCGAGTACGACCTTGGCAGGTTCATTGTCAAGCTCAAGTCGAACCCGCTTTTTCGCTTCGTCAAGCCGCAAACGAGTCTTTTTTTCACCCGCGGACTTGTAGACGACCTTTATCGGGACATCGAGTTGATAGGCGGGACCGCTTTGAGCCAGGTCGAAGCTGAGCGCAAAGTTGCCGCCGCTACGCTCGACCGCAAAGCCGCTCATCTCAAGCCCGGGAAGACCGGTGCGCTTGACCCACTGGTCGAAAAACCAGCCCAGCGTTTTCCCGGATTGAGCCTCAAAAGCATCCCTGAGGTCATCCCAGGACGCGCGCTGGAACTGCTTTTGCCGAATCAAACTCCTGAGGCCGCCGAAAAAAGCGTCGTCCCCCAGCATCTGCCGCAACATGTGAAAGACCATGGCGGTTTTGCCATAGCCGATTGCCCGCGAAGCGGCATTGAATCGCCGTGTGAAACCCTCCAGCGGAAATTCGTTATCCTTCCGGACATAACTCGCATAATCGATGAGAATCTGCTTGCGGTAGGCCCAGCCCTCCTGCTTACGCTCTTCATAGAGGTGATCCGCGAGATAGGTGGTCAACCCCTCGGTCCAGTTGCCCCCCTTCTCGCCAGGGAATACCTGGTTGCCGAACCATTGATGCAGAATTTCATGCCCCAGGGAAGTTTCCACGATGAACGGAAGGCGCACGACATCCTGGCCCAGGAGTGTGTAAGTGGGCATGGAATATCCCGTCGGCAGAAAATTTTCCACGATGGCAAATCTTTTGAAAGGGAAAGGCAGCAGCAGTTCTTCATATAGCTGGATATATTTCTTGGCGTAGTCCAGATAGTTACGCGCCAGCGCCTGATCCTCGGCAAAAAAATAGGCCGACAGTTCGATGTTGTGAAAGCGTTCCCGCGTAATACGAAAGCGGTCGCTGGCGACGAGATTGATGCCATCGAGCGGATGATCCAGCTCGAAGCCAAAGGTCACTCCTCCGCCTTCTTCACGGGTGTCGATTTTGTCGGCCTCAGAGACAGCAACGAAGCCGCGCGGGAAAGTGGCCTTCAATCGATAGCGCGCCAGCGCTTCTATCCGGGGGTACCAGGCCGAGGTCAGAAAAATTCCTTCCCGGCTGATCACGCTTGGAATGCTGGCGTCCCGCCCGGAGGAAACTGAGCCTCCTGGTGGGAAGACCGCATCGTAATAAATTTCCAGGGAACCACTATCCGGCGGCGTGAGCGCGAGAAGACCGCTGCGTACCTCGAATTCGAGGCGGCGCCCGTTGAGGCGCACGCTGTGAATCGCAAGCCGGCCAATGTTCAACAACAAGGGCTTTGAGCGAAAAACCTGGATTGTGGCCAAGCCCGTGAGCTTTGAACGCGGGATGTCGAAGGACACGGCCAAATCATATTGAAGCGCTTGCTCGACAGCCGAATGGCCGGTCTGGGAGATGAAGGCTAAAACCAGAAAAAACGATGCAACGAGGCCACGGCGGTAGACCATTGAATGACAATTTATCCGGGCGCGGCGCGAATGTCTATGCGTGTATGTCCGGGAAAAAATTTTCGAGAGTACTCACCGCGGAGATGCCGAGGACTCGGAGAAAACTCATGAAGATCTTTTGGGAAAAACCTCGCAGCTGAAGGCGGTTCACCGTAGAGGCGCGAGTACATGTTGAGGCGGTTTGCCTCTCATGGTACAGTCTGGCGCATGGGGATAACGGAAGTAGCCGTAGAAGTCAGCAATCCGCGCGATCAGACTCAATGGCGAAAGCTTGACCTGATTGCGGATACGGGCGCCATTTTCAGCGTGATTCCCAAAAGCACTCTCGAACAGCTCGGTATCACCCCATATGCGGAGGAGACTTTTCACCTCGCCGATGGTAGCGAAATCCACCGCGGGCTGGGAGATGTTTTTGTCCGCATCGACGGCAAAGCCCGGACGGTGCCGACGATATTTGGTGAACCCAATGACATGCCTTTGCTGGGAGTGACCGCCCTCGAGATACTCGGTTACACCGTCGATCCTCGCACCCGCAAGCTCGAACCGACCAAAATGATTTTGCTCTAAA
>JACPFE010000340.1 GCA_016183145.1 Deltaproteobacteria bacterium
ATCGGTACGTCAAAGAGACTTTTCGCTAGTGTACTGCCTCACAAGCGCGATTAAGAAGCGGCGCTGCATTATCCGTCATTCCCGCGGAAGCGGGAATCCAGTGCTTCGATGGCAAGACAACCAGCAGTCTATATTCTAGCCAGCAAGCGAAACGGGACACTCTACATCGGGGTGACGAGCAACCTTGAAAAACGCGCTTGGGAACATAAAAAAGATTTGGTCGACGGCTTCACGAAAAAATATGGCGTCCACCAGTTGGTTTATTACGAGTTCCACGCCAACATGGTGGGAGCCATAACTCGCGAGAAGCAGATGAAGAAATGGAACCGAGCCTGGAAGTTGGAGCTGATCGAGAAGCAGAACTCAGACTGGAAAGATTTATGGGAAGAGATTATTTAGGAAGCGAACACTAAGACTGGATTCCCGTTTTCACGGGAATGACGTGGGAGGCGCTACGCTCTTTCGATTCTGGACTTTGGAGTGCGGGGGACCCTTATGAGTAAAAAATTCTCTATCTGGCTACTGGCAACTATCCTGCTGACGACTGTTTCATTCGCCGAGGTGCAGCAGCCGGGGAAGGTTTAAAGCTAGGTATTCTACTTCCTGTCTCGCCGTCCACTGCGGCGCGAAACCTTGAAGCCTTTCAGCAACGTCTCCGTGAGCTTGGCTACGTTGAGGGAAAGAACATCTTCATCGAGTATCGGTACGCGGAAGGGAGGATAGATACTCTCCCCGATCTTGCGGCCGAGGTAGTCCGTCTCAAGGTCGATGTCATTGTCACGAGTTCTCGCGTCGCTATTGAGGCTGCCAAGAACGCCAGCAAGACGATCCCCATTGTCTTCGCCGCGGCTGCCGATCCAGTCGAGGATGGGTTAGTTTCTAGCTTGGCTAGACCGGGTGGAAATGTCACCGGGTTGACGCTCCTTGCCCCAGAATTAAACGGGAAGCGACTCGAGCTGCTCAAGGAGGCATTTCCCAAGGTTACTCGAGTGGCCTTCCTCCGGCGTGCGGGCAGCTCAGGGGACCGACGCTTCAAAGAGACCGTGGCCGTAGCCAAAGCATTAGGGCTGCGGCTTCAATCGGTTGGCGCGAAAGATGCCGAAGATTTCAAGCGCGCGTTCGAAGCAGCAAAAAGCGGAGGCGCTCAGGCTTTAACGATGTCCCCAAGTCCCTTCCTTACTACTCACCGAGCACGGATCATCGACTTAGCAGCCAAGAACCGGCTGCCGGCGATGCTCGTATCGTCTGAATGGGTCGACGCCGGGGGCCTCATGAGCTATGCGCCGGACATCCTTGATAACTGGCGCCGCGCCGCAGTTTACGTTGACAAGATTCTCAAGGGAAGGACGCCAGCCGACTTGCCAGTAGAGCAGCCCATGAAGTTTGAGTTCATCGTCAACTTGAAGACGGCGAAGCAGATCGGCGTGACGATTCCACCGAATTTGCTGGTGCGGGCGAACAAAGTGATCCGATGACAGTGCTGAGTAACTAGTACCGAGTTATGAAGACTGAAAGCCGAATCCCGCGCCTTCAAAACTCAGCACTCGGCACTCAGGACTCAGAACTTGCGCGTGGAGGAGCGATGAAAAATATTATTTCAATTCTTCTAATCATCGCGGTGATGGGTGTGGGTGCCATCGCCCACGCGCAGCCGGATTTCTTCAAAGGCAAATCGATCAGAGTCATTCGCGGCGGCCAGCCCGGCGATCTCTACGATCTGTGGACACGACACGTCGCCACCTACTTGGGAAAACATATTCCCGGCAATCCGAGCATCATGGTGCAAAACATGCCCGGCGCCGGTTCGGTGATCGCGGCGAACCATGTTTACAATATCGCCAAGCCGGACGGCTTGACGCTCGGCTCGCTCAATCCCGGCATCTACATGGACCAACTGATCGGCCGCAAGGAAGTGCAGTTCGATTGGGCCAAGTTCAACTGGATCGGCACGCCGGAACAAACCGAATCACTGTTTTTCTTTCGCGGCGATACGCCGTACAAAACGATTGACGATCTGCGCAAGGCTAGCGAACCACCTCGGTGCGGCTCCACCGGCACGGGCTCGACGACCTATCACATCCCGAAACTGCTCGAAGAGATCTTCGCGGTGAAGTTTACGATTATCACCGGCTATCAGGGCGCGGCCGACATCGACGTGGCCCTCGAACGTGGCGAGCTACAGTGCCGGCTGATCACCATCGCGGCGTATTTTGGCCGCGAGCCGCATATCACCTGGTTCAAAAAGGGCTTCACCCGCCCGTTCGTGCAGACCGGCCGCAAACGCGATCCGCTGCTGCCGGAGACGCCGACGCTCTACGACTTGCTCGATCGTTACAAAGCGCGGGATGCCGATCGGCGCTTGATGACACTGTTCACGGCGCCCAATGAATTCGGCCGGCCCTGGACGGCGCCACCGGGAACGCCGGCGGAGCGTGTAAAAATTCTCCGCGACGCCTGGTACAAGACGCTCAAAGACCCCGACCTTGTCGCTGAAGCAAATAAGCGGCGCTGGCCGGTGGAACCGGTCGGCGGCGAGGAGCTTGCCGCGCTGGCGAAGGAAGTGATCGCCCAGCCGCCGGACATCGTTCAACGGCTGAAAAAACTGTTGGGGGAGTAAATGATAAAATTGGAACCTATTTCTTGTGTTTCCCTCTCCCGTGGAGACTGTGTCGCAATGTCATCCTGAGGCGATAGCCGAAGGATCTCGTCTTCGTAAGCGGCAGGAAATGCGAGATTCTTCGCTGACGCTCAGAATGACATTTATGCAAGTTTCGCGATTGCGACACGGTCTCGTGGGAGAGGGCAAGGGTGAGGGCCAACCCCAAGGGCACCACCCTCACCTCTATCCTCTCCCTCCAAAGGAGGGCGAGGAAGTTGTTGGAAAGGGAGACCACGATGCCAGCTAATTATCGTGCTGATCATGTGGGGAGCTTGCTGCGGCCCGCGGAACTCTTGCAGGCGCGCAGCGCGGGTAGCGAACAACTGCGCGCGCTGGAAGACAAGCATATTCTTAGAGTCCTGCAACACCAGAAAGACCTTGGCTTCAAAATTTTCACCGACGGCGAGCTGCGCCGGGTCAACTTCATGAGCGACTTCAACGACGCGGTGGAGGGGATTGACGAGAGCGATAATCTCCTGCGCCAGTGGCAGGCGAGCGTGGCCGGATCGTCCACTCAGCCCTCGCG
>JACPFE010000039.1 GCA_016183145.1 Deltaproteobacteria bacterium
AGCCAATGACTTTAACCTGGGAGGACTGCTCGGTGCTTTCGGGGGAGGCTTTGGTGGGGCGGCGGGCCTAGGCACATGGCAGAAAACCCCCGTGGAAAAGGCGATCCGCGTGGCTATCCTCCAGGCAGTGAAAGAACTGTCGGCGAAAACCCCGCAAACCCACTTCCGCCACGGCGCAGAAGCCAAAGTTTCTACTCTTAACGCTGTCCACACTCAACCACGCGCGTCAGCCCCTACGGCGAAACCAACCGGGACTGAGCCCCTGAAAGTTACCTCGACGGGGACAAACACCTCCTTGCTACCGGCTACCGTTAGCGTCAAGGCGACCCTGGCGAATCTTCGGGATGCTCCCGGTCCCCAAGGTAAAGTCGTCTCGGCTGTCAAAGGTAACAGCAAGCTCTCCGTCCAGGCCGAGGACAACGGCTGGTATTTCGTGCAAACAGAGGATCAAAAGACGGGTTGGATCTCGAAGTCTCTCACTGTTTCCGGAGTTTATTAAGCACGATAGGCGAATGACCATGAATCGCAAAGCTGCTTTGTTTCTGTTGGCGTCGCTAGTGTTGCATCACACCTCTCCCTTGGCCGCTCTTGCCGGGGGAGCGGTGTTTGTAGGAAGTGCGCCACGTCCGACGGTGGCTTCCGCCCCCCCTCACCTCGTCCCCGATCCTCGTGGCTTTCCCGCCAAATTAATTGAGAGCTAGGACGGTGGCCCACGAGATCGCGAAGAACGGCAAAACTCGATTAGCGCAGGCGAACTCCGGTAGCATAAAATCTCATCTTACGCTATTCATCGACGCATGCGCATCTGCTCTCTAATTCCCGCCGCCACGGAAATCGCCTTTGCTCTCGGGTTGGGTGACGCCCTCGTCGGTGTCACCCATGAATGCGATTATCCCCCGGAAGCGAAGCAGAAGCCTGTAGTGGTCAGGAGCATGATCGATCCCGCGCGGATGACGAGTGGAGAAATCGACCGCGAAGTCGCGGAAGTTTTACAATCCGGCAAGGGCCTCTACACCATCGATGAAGCGGCGTTCATCGATGCAGCCCCCGATCTCATTTTGACCCAGGGACTTTGCGATGTCTGCGCGCTCGACTACAACGAAGTCGTGAAAGCTACCGCAAAGCTTTCGCGGCCGCCCACGAGTATGTCGCTGAATCCGCATTGCTTGGCCGATGTGCTCGATGATATTCGGCGTATCGGCGCCGCTACGGAGAGACTCAGCATCGCCGAAAAGCTCGTTCAGGGCCTGCAGCGGCGCATCGATCGCGTCACCGATGCGCGTCCGGTTCATCGCCAGCGGGTCGTTTGCCTGGAATGGTACGAGCCGCTTTACGCGGCGGGCCATTGGGCGCCCGAAATGGTCGAGCTGGCCGGCGGCGAAGACATGTTGGGCTGCAAAGGCGAGCCGTCGTCGAAGGTCGAGTGGCGCGATGTCGTCGCCGCGCGACCCGAAGTGATTTTGCTGATGCCCTGCGGCTTCGATGTGCGGCGAACGGTCAAGGAAGCGACCCTGTTGCGCCGAAGCGAAGGCTGGAACGATCTTCCGGCGGTCAGAGCGGGCAAGGTCTTCGCGGTTAACGGCAATGCTTATTTCAGCCGGCCCGGCCCGCGTTTGATCAACGGGCTGGAAATTCTCGCGCAGCTGATTTGTCCCGAGAAAATCGCATGGTCGCTCTCCCCTGCCGACGCCGCCCGATTCAACTAACTCTGGCGTTATCAATCTCTGCGGCAAATATTGAAAACCCACGACTCACTCAACCGCTCGTCTCACCTGCGCGAAATCCTCGCCTTGGGCATCCCGGCGATGCTCGCTCTGGCGAGCCAGCCGCTTCTGAGCATCGGCGATACGGCGATGATCGGCCGATTGGGCGTCGAACCGCTGGCGGCCCGGGCCATCGGAGCCGCGCTGAGCGGCGGCATTTATTGGATCTTCGCCTTTCTCACCTTCGGAACCACAACACTGATTGGTCATCATTTCGGCGCCGACGACGCCAAAGCCTGCGGCGAGACCTATCTGCACGCGCTTTATTTAGCACTCATCGGCGGCGCGGCGATGGCCGTGTCGGGTTTTTTCTTGGCCGAGGAGCTTTATCGGTGGATGGGCGCGGATAAAGCCGTCGTGGATCAGGGCAAGGGTTATTTTCGCATTTATATTGCGGGGGCGCCGTTTACGCTGATCCTGCTGGCATCGGTAGGCTTTTTTCGCGGCATCCAGAATACCAAAACTCCGATGCTCATCGCTTTCCTCGCCAATGGTCTGCATCTGCTTCTCGATTACGGCCTGATCTATGGAAACCTCGGCTTGCCGGGCCTAGGCCTCAGAGGCGCCGCCATCGCCGCCTGGATCGCGCAGCTCACCGGGGCAAGCGTCAGCCTTGTGGTGTTTTTTACCTCGCGCCGAACCGCCGCCTACCGCGCGGTCGGCTGGCGGATCAGCATGGCCAAACTGCGCCCGCTGTTTCGCATCGGCGGCGACCTCGCCCTGCGCACCGGGGCGCTGCGCCTGTCGCTAATTTTCGCCACCGCAACCGCCGCGCGCATGAGCGCCGCGATTCTCTCCGCTTATGAAATCGCCTTCCAACTTTTCATGCTCTGCTCCGATGTCATCGACGGCCTGGCGGTGGCCGGCCAAGCCCTCGCGGCCAAGCACCTGGGCGCGCATCGGAACGAGACGGCATTTCGTATGGGGCGAACGTTGATCGTCTGCGGCGCCGCTGCTGGATTGGCCTTTGGCGCGCTGTTCATCCTGGCCGCGCCGTCGATCATACGGTTTTTTACCAAGAGCCCGGAAGTGATCGCGGCGATCGGCGGCGGGCTGTTCTTGCTGGTGGCGCTCATGCAGCCGTTGAACGGCATCGTGTTCGTGATCGACGGCCTGCTGATCGGCGCCCGCGACACGCGCTTTCTCATGTGGGCGATGCTCGCCGGCGGCTTCGGGGTTTTCGTTCCGATCTCCTGGTTGTCGCTGAACTACAGTTGGGGCCTGGCGGGAATCTTGATCGGCCTGAGCGCCTTGATGCTCTGGCGCTGCGCCACCAACGTTTTTCGTTTCACCGGCGGGAAATGGTCGGCCGGCACGCTCTAAGCGGGATTAGTCACCGTAAGTTATCCGAGGAGCGAGCCTCTCCGTTCGCGAAGGCTCAGCCTGAGGCTGATCCGCCTCCGGCGGAAATGGTCCGTGCCTTGAAGCGGCCGGCAAACTCAAGAGGCGGAGCGCACAGTGAGAGAAGTGCGCAAACCTATTACCAAGCACCGTACAAGGCGGCGCAGCTTTACGCTTCCTTCGACTCTGCTCAGGACAGGCGTGTGCCCACTCACTACGAGGCTCACTCCTCGGACTACAGCTACTGCTTCTTTTCCCCGGCCGATGAATAATCGGCTGGATTACTCACGCGCGCCGGCAGCCGGCTTAACCGCGACACACGCGGTTAGGTAACCGTGGCTGCGTAAAGCCGGGAAGCGGCGATAAAGCGCGGCAAATATTTCTACCAGCGGACCCGTGATCGCGGTCAGCCAGGGAACGCGATAGTGGCACCACAGGTCGAGCATGCGCAGCCAGCCGGGCATGAAGAGAATGCCGGTCCGAGCCATCACATGAAACCCGACCGATTCAAGGAGCTGCTGCAGTCCCGCCGGAGTGAACGATTTTTCCATGCCATAGGGATATAGCCGGAAGAGACTCAGAACCGTCACCAGCAAAGGCCGCAGAAACGGGTCCAGCTTATTCGGCACGCCGATGATCGCCGTCCCGTTGGGTTTCAATACGCGAAAAAGTTCCGCCGCGGCGAGGCGGTATTCCGGAAAGTGCTCGATGGTCCCCATGGAATAGAGAAGATCAAAAGCATCGGTCGCGAACGGCAGGTGGCGCACGTCGGAGTTGAGAAACGCAAAGCGATGGTTGCCGAAGACCGCCGTCGCCTGGCGCACTAAATCGAGCGCGATATCGAAGCCGACGGGTTGCGCTCCCTGAGCCGCGGCCCAGCCGAGGATTTCGGTATTTTTCGCTTCGTTCCAAAGATCGGTTTTCAGCAACAGCTTCCCGGTCAGATCGGGAAAGAAATCCTGATAGAGGATCTGCTCGCATTCAAAATAATACCGCGTCGACGGCGCGCCCTTGAGGGAGGGAAAGTGGATCGCCAAATCGCCCCAGAACGACGGCTTTTCGGAACGCTCTTCTTTCAGATATACCTCCACCCCACAGCAAGTCTCACAGGTCGCTCCCAAGAGCTACGGGGTGCAGCGGAATCACGGTTAGGGATTTGCGCCGCGCACCGAGCTCACTTTCATCGACTGTGCTCACGTCGACCCGGATTCGGTTGCCAAGTCTCTCGGTCATGACCCGGACAACGCTCTGCGAAACTTGTGGGGAGTATCCGTGACCCGGAACGACTCTAACCGTGAATGCATCCAGCGCCGTTTGCACGATCTGGTAACGCTTGATTTCCGGATAATGACTCATGATCTCCGAAAACCCCGCAAAATACCTGCCGCCCGGCAGCGGCACGACGTTCTGACTTCGCCCCTCCAACTGACTGAGCATCGGCAAAGTCACTCCACACGGACAAGGGTCCTGCGCGAAAGTCGCAATGTCGCCTGGGCTATAGCGGATCAACGGCATCGCGTATCGATAGAGCGGTGTGACAACGACCTCGCCTGTGCCGCCAGGCCCGACCGGCTCGCCGGCACGTAGAACTTCCACGCATAGCCAATCCGCGTTGACGTGAAGCCCCTTTCGCCGTTGGCATTCCCACGCGACATCACCCAGCTCCGTACAATTGTATAAGTCCAAAGGCTGCGAGTGAAATGCCCGCGCCAGCAAACGGCGATAACCAGCAGTGAGAAGGTCGGAGCTCGTCACCAGCAGGCGCGGCCTGACATCTTCGACTCCACCTCTGAGCATCAAGTCCGCGATAATAGCAAGATTGCTGGCGAAGCCATAGATGACGGTCGGTTGAAAGCGCTGCAACTCCCGAATAATAGCCTCAGGCCGCTCGTGAAACCAAATGTTCCACAGCGCAGGCGATGCCCGATATTTTTGAAACCATCGGAAAGTAGACCCCGAATGGCGTCGGCTGATCGTAACGACCCTGTCGGTCCAGCGCAGGCCGTTGTAAAAAAAAGTTCGCAGCGTGAGAAACCGCCTTAGCCATGCTTCTTGGCGCGTGCGATACAATGCCACCGGCGTTCCGGTAGAACCGCTCGTTCGTGAGACATGCAGGCGACCGGGACGGGCCGTCCGCGAGATCAGTTCTTCGCTGGGAGTTTCCTGCAAGCGCTCCCGTGTCGTCACGGGTATCGCCTGCAAATCGGCGAGCCGTTTCAATTGTCGCGGC
>JACPFE010000363.1 GCA_016183145.1 Deltaproteobacteria bacterium
GTGCAAGAGCAACTTTTCTTTTCTCGAAGGCGCAAGTCATCCCGACGAGCTGGTGGAGGAAGCGCACCGTCTCGGGTTGCCGGCGCTGGCAGTCACCGATCGAGATGGCGTGTATGGCATTGTGTGGGCGCATGTGAGGGCGAGGGAAGTGGGGCTGAAGCTTATTATCGGATCGCAGGTAAGCGTGGCCGACGGTTCGACGATCGTCTTGCTTGCTCAGGACCGCGGCGGCTACGCGAATCTTTGCCGGCTCTTGACGACCGGTCGCCTGCGTTCGGAGAAAGGGGAGAGCGCCGTCGGCTGGGATGAGATCTGCGCGCACGCCTCGGGGCTGATTGCGCTGTGGGGTGGCGAGGAGAGCTTGATTGTCGGTGATGCCGAACCAAACGAAGTTGCCGGCAAGCTGCGGGATTCGTTTGACGACCGGCTCTACGGGCTGCTGACGCGCCATCGGCACGAGGAGGAAGTCGCAGCGGAGGCGCGCCTGCGCGAATGCGCCAAGGGCTACGGTTTTCCATTGGTGGCTGCGAACGAGGTGCTGTACCACACGCCCGCGCGCCGGCCGTTGCAGGACATTCTGACAGCCATTCGCCATGGCGTTCCCGTCGCTTCCTGTGGCCGCAGGCTCAAACCCAACGCCGAGCATGATCTCAAGTCGCCTTATGCGTTCGCCCGGCTGTTCGCCGACGATCCGGCAGCGTTCAATCGCACGCTGGAGATCGCTGAGCGCTGCTCGTTTTCTCTGGATGAAATTCGCTACCGCTATCCGTCGGAGCATTTGCCCGACCCCTCGACTCGGGCTCCCGCCATGGGCGGAGGCCGCTCGCTCGGGATTTCGCCAGAAAATCGAGGGGTCGCCGTGAGCGAGCGAAGCGAGTCGAAGGACGGTGAAAGTGGTGCCCCGGGCTTGCCCGGGGGGCTCCACGGCACGACCTCGGCGGCGTGGCTGCGCCGGTTGACTTTCGGCGGTGCCCATTGGCGTTACGGAGAGACGATTCCGTCGACTGTCGTCGGTCAATTGGAAAAAGAGCTGGACATTATCGAGGCGCTCGATTATCCCGGCTATTTTTTGACCATGTGGGAGATCGTCGAGTTTTGCCGCGCTCACGGCATTCTTTGTCAGGGGCGCGGCTCGGCAGCGAATTCCGCCGTTTGTTATTGCCTCGGTGTCACCGCCGTCGATCCGGTGCGCATGGGGCTGCTCTTCGAGCGTTTCATCTCGAAAGAGCGGGCCGAGCCGCCGGACATCGATCTCGATATCGAGCATGACCGGCGCGAGGAGGTGATCCAGCATGTTTACGACAAATACGGGCGCGACCACGCCGCGATGGTGGCCAACGTCGTGCGCTACCGCTCGCGCTCGGCACTGCGGGATGTCGGCAAGGCTTTGGGATTGTCCGAAACCGCGCTGGACCGCGCGGCCAAGTTTCTCTCTTCTTACGAGAACGTCCAGCCGGAAATGCTCGAGCAACTGGGCATCGATCCATCCCAGGGCTTGCACGGCCACTTGCTGGAACTGACGAACGAGATTCTCGACTTTCCCCGCCACTTGTCGATTCATCCCGGCGGTTTTTTACTCGGCCATGAGCCGGTGCACGACCTCGTTCCCATAGAGAACGCCACCATGCCGGAGCGCACGGTGATCCAATGGGACAAGGAGGATTTGGAAGAGCTGGGGCTTTTCAAGGTCGATCTGCTCGGCTTGGGCGGGCTGACGCAGCTCGATCTCTGTTTTACGCTTTTGCGCGAACATCGCGGCATCGAACTGTCCATGGCGACGATTCCACCTGAGGATGGCGCGACCTACGAGATGATTTGCCAAAGCGACACGGTGGGGGTGTTTCAGATCGAAAGCCGCGCGCAGATGGCGATGCTGCCGCGTCTTCGACCGCGCAATTTTTACGATCTGGTGATCGAGATCAGCATCGTGCGGCCAGGGCCGATCACCGGCGGCATGGTTCATCCCTATTTGCGCCGGCGCCAGGGCAAGGAAGCGATCGACTATCCGCACCCGACCTTGATTCCCGTGTTGGAAAAAACCCTCGGCGTGCCGCTGTTTCAAGAGCAGGTGATGCGTCTCGCCGTGGTCGCCGCCGATTACACGCCGGGAGAGGCCGATCAGCTCAGGCGCGACATGGCGGCCTGGCATCGCACCGGCCGGATGGAGCGCCACCGCGAGCGGTTGATCACACGCATGCGGGCGAAAGGGATCGCGCCGGAGTTCGCCAAGCGAGTCTTCGAGCAGATTCGCGGCTTCGGCGAGTACGGATTTCCTGAGAGCCATGCCGCAAGCTTCGCGCTGATCGCCTACGCGACCGCCTGGCTCAAATGCCACTATCCCGCTGAGTTCGCATGCTCGCTGCTCAATGCCCAGCCGATGGGATTTTACGCGCCGGCGACCATCGGCGAGGACGCCAAGCGCCATCGAGTCATTGTGCGGCCCATCGACGCGCAAAGCAGTTCATGGCAATGCTCGCACAAAGCGCCGGCGATTTTGCCGTGCGCATGGGGCTGCGCTATGTAAAAGGGCTCGGTGAGGGAGATTGGGAGCGATTGGATCTAGCCCGGCGCCTTGCGTCGTTCACATCGCTGGAAGACTTTGTCCGGCGCAGCGGACTCGACGAAGCTGCTCTCAGCGGCCTCGCCGAGGCGGGCGCTTTCGATGGTTTTGGCATTGACCGGCGCGCCGCTCTGTGGGATGTGCGGCGCTTGGTCCAGGTACGAAATCAGTCGTTGCAGCTGCCGGCGCGTGAAGCGAAGCCGGCATTCGATCCCTTGGGCGCGTTTGAAGAAGTCGGCTGGGACTATCGCCGGACCTCCCATAGCGCCCGGCGTCATCCACTTGAGCCTTTTCGCCATACGCTGGCGGCGCACGGATTGCCCGACGCGCGCACGATCGCCGCAGGAGAAAACGGCGCGAAGGTGCGCTACGCCGGCTTGGTCATCTGCCGCCAGCGTCCCGGCACCGCCGGTGGGGTGGTGTTCATGACCTTGGAAGACGAGACCGGTTTCGTGAACGTGGTCGTTTGGGAAAGCGTCTTTCAGAAGTACGCCCTGCTGGCCAAGACGGTGAGCTTTCTCGGCATCACCGGCACGCTGCAAGTTGAAGACAACATCGTTCACCTCGTTGCCGAAGAACTCTGGGAGCCGCGCGTCGCCCTCAAGCCAGCTGCGGTAACCAGCCGGGATTTTCACTGACTCTCGATTTGGCCAACAACCCGTAGAGTTGAGTAGTTAATGTCTTTTCCGTAAACTATCCGCTCTGTCGCATGAAACAAATTGGCTTTCACAAGGAGTGTATACCGTGAGCGAAACAAAGAATCAGACGCAACGCATCTTGTGGGGAGCGGGTACGGCGCGCACTTTGCGGGCGCATTGGATGTTGCATGAGCTGGGACTGGATTACGAGACGCGACCCATTGGGTCGCGCACCGGCGAGACCGCAACGCCGGAATTCACCCGACTTAACCCGCGGCAAAAAATCCCGCTGCTGCAGGATGGCGAGATCACCCTGGCCGAGAGTGCAGCCATTGTCACCTATCTGGCGCAGAACTATGGACAGGCGGCGGGCTTTATTCCGCCGCCGTTAACCGCCCAACGCGCCGCCTACTTCGAGTGGTGTTTTTTCATCATGACGGAGCTGGACGCGCACACGCTCTACGTCATCCGCAAGCACACCAACCTCGTTGCGATCTACGGTGAAGCGCCGGCGGCGGTGCGCGCCGCGCGCGAGGGGTTTATTAAACAGGTCCAGGTAGCGGATCAGAAGTTGGCACAACAGCCGTTCATCCTCGGCGCGTCATTCACCGGCGCGGATATCCTGTTGGCCACCTGCCTCGGCTGGGCCGAGCGCTTGGAAGTGCCGCTAACCGCGACCCTGCGAGATTATCTGGAGCGCACGACCGCGCGGCCGGCCTATCGTCTCGCCCACACCGCCAACCAGAGAACTTAGGCCGGGGACCTAAAATGCGGTATGAC
>JACPFE010000025.1 GCA_016183145.1 Deltaproteobacteria bacterium
ATTTATCCAAGCCGATCTTCTTCAGCCCGGAGTCGTTCGTGAAGTTGTGCGCGGCACGCAGGTGGTGTTTCATTTGGCTGCCGACCATGGCGGACGCGGGTATGTTGATCTGCACCAGGCCGGACCGGCGTCCAACCTTTTCCTCGACGGGATGGTCTTTTGGGAAGCCTACAAAGCGGGCGTCGAAAAAATCGTTTATGCCTCGTCGGGGTGCGTCTATCCTAACTTTCTCCAAAACGAACCAGATGATGAGCTTTACCTGACCGAAGAAAGAGTAGGCCCACCCTATGATGCCGACAACATGTACGGCTGGGCAAAATTGATGGGCGAGCTTACCTTGAAATCATACCATAGAGAATATGGCGTGAAGGCGGCCTCCTGTCGCTATTTCACCGTCTTCGGTCCCTCGGGGCACGAAAACCATGCGGTCATCGCGATGATCGCCAGGTCCTTCATCGGTCAGAACCCGTTCGAGGTGTGGGGATCAGGAAACCAGGTGCGCAACTGGACCTATATCGACGACATCGTCGAGGGGACGATTTTGGCGGCGGAAAAAATCGACGATGCCACGGCGGTCAACTTGGGAACCGTGGAGCGGATTCGAGTAAGGGATGCCGTGGAAGAGGTTTTGCGTTATACATGGGGCGCGTGCGGGTGATTGAGGCCGTCAAGATGGTGATGGAGTACACAGGGCACAGGGCGGAGATCAAATTATGCCCGGAGATGCCCACCGGTCCGCTCAATCGTGTGGCCGATAATTCGCTGGCGAGAAAACTTCTGGGCTGGGAGCCGCAGGTGAAATTCGCCGACGGACTTCGCCGGACCATCGACTGGTACTACGCCACCAAGGATCGGGATCAGGTGCGCGGGAGCCTGCAACATAGACTAACCGAACGATGAGAACGCAAGGGCGATAAAGAGGCTGGGAAGGGAATTTGGAATTTCGGATTGCGGATTGCGAATTGCGAAATGCGAATAGGGAATGGCGGATTGCGAATGGGGAATGGCGAATTTCGGATTGCGAAATTCGGATTTGATCGGTTGACCCCCTTACGATTTGCGGCGAAACGATGAATTCGAAATTCAAAATCCGAAATCCGCAATTCGCGATTCGAAATTCACAATTCCCCATGATCTTTCTCGCCATCAAGCGTCTCTTTGACCTCCTCGTCTCGGCGAGCGTTTTGGCTTTGTTCTCGCCACTCCTTGTCTTGATCGCGCTGGCGATCAAGTTGGATGACGGCGGGCCCATTCTCTTCGTGCAAGACCGCGTGGGGAAGAATCGCCGATTTTTTCGCTGCTACAAATTTCGCACCATGGTTCTTGGCGCCGAGACCATCGGCAGCGGCTTTACCGTAACGGCGAACGATGCGCGGATTACCCGCGTCGGCCGCCTGCTGCGGCTTTGGACTCTCGACGAGATTCCCCAGCTCATCAATGTTTTTAAAGGCGAGATGAGTATCGTCGGTCCTCGGCCGTGGGTCCCCGCCCAGGCGGCAATCTGCTCGCCGGCCGATAGCCGTCGCTTCAACTTCAAACCTGGAATGGCAGGATGGGCGTGGATTCATGGACGGAACCGGCTCCCATGGGACGAACGGGTGCGCTTGGATCTTTGGTACGTCGATCACTGGTCGTTGGGCCTGGATTTCTATATCTTGGCGAGAGCATTTGTGCTACTTTTCATGCGTGATGGCGTCTACGGCGCCGAGCGCAGTGACGGCAGTCCGGGGACCCAGACGGATAAATCTCTATGAGGCAAACCAATCTGCGGATCGAGGCAAATAAACAGGCGTCAGAAGTCCTTATCGTCGGTGGCTCGGCGGCGGGTCTCTTTGCGGCTTACCTGCTGGCGCGCGAAGGCAAGAGAGTGCGGTTGTTCGATGCGAACGACGTGCAGCATACGGCGTCTCGGACGCTGATTACGACCTCAAGGTTGACGGACGTTCTAGGTTTCGTTCCCCAGGAAGCCATCGTAAATGAAATCAATGAGATCGAGATCTTCTCTCGTCAGCGCTCTGTGACGATCCCGATGAGACAGGCGGACCTGGTGGTTGAGCGGGCGGCGATCGTCCGTTTGCTCGCGCAAAAGGCTCTCCAGGCGGGCGTTGAGATTTGCGGTGGATGCAAGTTTCTCAATCTCGATCCCGGCGGGGGAGGCGTTACGGTTACCATCCATGATACCCACCGAGATCGCGTGGAGAAATTCAAAACCACGACCCTGATCGGCGCCGACGGCACGTTTAGTCGTGTGGCGAAGATTGCCGATCGGAACGGCCACGAAACCACGCCGATCTTGCAAGCGATCGTCAAGCTTGCCAACGGCGCCCGGCCGAAAACCACCCAGGTGTGGTTTCAGCCCGAAGATACGCCCTACTTCTACTGGCTGATTCCCGAGTCGCAAAAGCAGGCGGCGGTGGGCTTCATAGCTGAGGAAGGCAACAAAGCCAAGAGCAAGCTCGCCCAGTTTCTTTCGCGCCGAGGACTGGAGCCCGTGGAAATGCAGGCGGCCCGAATACCCGCGTACACGCATACGACGCGCCCGTGGCGCAGGATGGCCGGAGCCGATATCTATTTGGTCGGCGACGCCGCATCGCAGGTCAAGGTGACCACGGTGGGTGGATTGGTAACCGGTCTGCGCGGCGCAAAGGCCGCGGCCGATGCGGTCCTTCAACGGCGCGACTACTTGAAGGAACTGCGACCCCTGCGAGGGGAGCTTAGCCTTCACCTGCTCATCAGAACCATCTTGAATCGCTTTCACAGCGCTGACTACGACCGGCTGCTCGGCCTGTTGAACCAAAAGACGATTCATCTCTTAGGGCTTTATAACCGGGACCAGGCAGCCAGAATGCTTTTCCGAGTTCTTCTGGCCCAGCCTCGATTATTGAAGTTCGCGGGTTCCTTGTTGCGGGGAATCTGGCAAAAATAAACCGTCTACCCGCCACGGTGTCAGGCTTCATTTTATTGATTTTATTACTCAGCAGACCGTCTCGTGCTAGTTTTTTTTAAACGCGAGACTCTATGCGTCCCTCCCACAATGACTCATAGTTGCCGGTTGATAATTGCTCGGCAGGTGTAATAATCGGCGCAATGATGGGCGTTAATTTCGTCGAAAGTGAACTGGAGCGGCTCAAGGAGACCGGACTTTATCGCAAGCTGCGGCGCGTCGATGGAGACCAGGGGTCCACGCTGCTCCTTGACGGCCGGGAAGTGATCAACTTCTCTTCCAACAACTATCTCGGCCTCGCCAACCATCCAGCGTTGGGCGAGGCGGCCAAGGCGGCCATCGACCGGTACGGCTGCGGCTCAGGGGCTTCGCGGCTCATTTCCGGCAACATGACGTTGCACGAAGAGCTGGAAAGCAAGATCGCCGAGTTCAAAGGAACGGAGGCGGCGTTGGTGTTCAATTCCGGCTTTCAGTTGAATACCGGGGTTGTCTCGACGTTGGTCGGCGAAGGCGACGCAGTTTTCAGCGACGCGCTCAATCACGCGAGCATCGTCGACGGTTGCCGGCTGTCGCGGGCCAAGGTGGCGGTTTACGGCCACCTCGACATGAATCATCTCGAAGGCGAATTGAAGCGCTCTTCCTCGGCCCGCCGCAAACTCATCGTCACCGAATCCCTTTTCAGCATGGATGGCGACGAAGCGCCGCTCGCCGATATCGTCGGGCTCGCCCAAAGGCATGGCGCGATGGTCATGGTCGATGAGGCGCACGCCACCGGCGTGTATGAACCCAACGGCGCAGGATTGATAGCGAAGCTAGGACTGGGTGAGGGAGTGTTCGTGCAGATGGGCACGTTAGGCAAGGCATTGGGCGGATTCGGTGCATACATCGCGGGAAGCAAAGCACTGCGCGATTTGCTGATCAATCGCTGCCGCAGTTTCATCTTTACGACGTCGCTGCCCCCGGCGGTGATGGCGATGACGATCGCGGCGATCGGCTTGGTTGAGCGGGAGCCGGAACGGCGCCAAGCGCTGCGCGGCAACAGCGCGGCTTTGCGCGGCGGTTTGGCGTCGTTGGGCTATGTCATGGGCGGCAGCCGCAGTCAGATATTGCCGCTCATTGTCGGCGACGCGCAGCGGTGCATGAAACTTTCGCAGCGGTTACTGGACCGGGGCGTGTTTGCGCAGGGCATACGTCCACCGACTGTGCCGCCGGGAACCTCTCGCCTACGCATTACCTTGATGGCGACGCACACTCAACCCCAGCTCGCTCAAGCGTTGGAAATTTTCAAGGCCGCGAAAGATTAAAAAATCTCAGCAATGGTGTCAGGCTTCATTTTATTGAATTTATTGCTCTGGGGATCGCCTCATGATAGTTTTCCTTCGTGCCTCGCCCACCCCGCATAGAGTACGCTGGTGCTTTCTATCACGTGATCGCACGAGGCAACCGCCAGCAAGCTATCTTCCACGGCGAAGAAGACTACCGGAAATTTCTCGACTCGCTGGATCACAACGTTACCCGTTACCACTTTCATTTATACGCCTACGTGCTGATGCCCAACCATTTTCATCTTCTGCTTGAGCAGGAACGATTCCCTCTCTCCCGCCTCATGCAGGTTCTTCTCACAGGCTACGCTCGCTGGCATAATCTGCGCTACCAACAGATCGGACATCTCTTTCAGGGGAGATATCGAGCACTTCTTTGCGCTAAGGAAAGTTATCTCTTGGAATTGACGCGCTACATACACCTTAACCCCGTCAGGGCGAAGATCGTCGAGAGTCCCGAACTCTACCCCTGGAGCAGTTATCAAGCTTACGTGGGCAGAGTCTCAGGGTGCTCGGTCGAAAGCGGGGTCGTGTTAGGGTTGCTTGCTCGGAAGGAAGCAGCGGCTCAACGAGCCTATGAGGAATTTGTGATTGATGCGTTGGGAGAAGGTAAAAAGCCGGAGCTTTACGCAGCCACTGAACAGAGATTTCTGGGCGATGGCCGATTTGTAGAAACAAGTAAGAAGCGCTATCGACAGGTTACCGGAAACCAGGCCGTTCATGCCGTTAAACCGCCGATTCGTAAGATCCTCGCGATCGTTTCAGAGCACACCGGATGTGCTGCTCCTTTGGTTGTGGGCAGAACAGAGGGCGAGGCAGAAAAAAAAGCGCGCGAATTGGTGGCAGGCATTGCCCGCGGCTATTTTGGTTTTTCCTTGGCCGAAGTAGCTGACTCGCTCAATCGCAGGCCCAACACTATCTCGGTACTCGCGCGGCAACTGGCGGATCGTGTTCAAAATGACGAAACCTCGGGGGCACTTGTGGAAAAACTGATTAAATCAATTAAATGAAGCCTGACACCTATCATAAGCTCAAACAGCTCGATCATGCCTATCTCTGGCATCCGTTCACGCAGATGCAGGAATGGATGGGCGAAGAGCTCTGCATCATCAGCCAGGGCGACGGCCATTATCTCGTCGACGTCCACGGCAGGAAGTACCTCGACGGCGTGTCGTCGCTTTGGTGCAACGTCCACGGCCACCGAAAGAAAGAAATCGACGACGCTATCAAAGCCCAGCTCGACCGCATCGCGCACTCGACGTTTCTCGGCTTGAGCCATGCGCCGGGAATTCAGCTCGCGCAGAAGCTGATTGAGATCTCGCCCAAGGGTCTCCAGCGCGTCTTCTATTCCGACGACGGCGCTACGGCAGTGGAAGTCGCGCTCAAGATGGCGGTGCAGTATTGGCAGCTCAAGGGGGAGACCCGGCGCACGCGAATTGCGACTCTCGCGGAGTCCTACCATGGCGACACGGTCGGCTCCATGAGCCTGGGCTACTCGGAAACGTTCCATCGCTTTTACACAAGCCTGCTGTTTCCGGTCTTGCGCCTTACCCCGCCGCATGTGTTTC
Organism: Deltaproteobacteria bacterium; assembly: GCA_016183145.1. Lineage (GTDB taxonomy): Bacteria > Desulfobacterota > Binatia > UBA9968 > UBA9968 > JACPFE01. The sequence goes on from JACPFE010000025.1 coordinate 5,835, forward strand.
GCTATTACCATGGCTTGAGCGAAAGCGGGGCGCTAAGCGCTGCGGTCAAGGAAGCGGGAGAGAAAATCACCGCCGAGAAGGATTCACTGGCGGCGCTGGTCGTGGAGCCACTGATGCAAGGCGCAGCGGGCATGTGGGCGCAGCCGGCGTAATATGTCGGAGCGCTCGACGAGATTTGCCGCCGAAACGGGATTCTTTTCGTGCTCGATGAAGTCGCCACCGGCTTCGGTCGCACGGGAAAAATGTTCGCCTGCGAGCATGCCGGCGTGGCGCCGGATATTCTTTGTTTGGCGAAGGGGATCACCGGCGGCTATTTGCCGCTGGCGGCGACGCTCGCCACCGAAGAGATATTTTCCGCGTTTCTCGGAGAGTACAAAGAATACAAAACCTTCTTCCACGGTCACACTTACACCGGCAATCCCCTCGGCTGCGCCGCGGCGCTGGCGAATCTCGAGCTCTTCGAACACGAGCACATCGTCGAGCAGATGCAACCGCAAATCGCGTACCTCCAGAAGCGGCTAAACGAAGAGTTTGTTTCGCTGGCTCACGTGAGCGATGTGCGGCAGTGGGGCTTCATGGTCGGCATCGAATTGGTGGAGGATCAAGCGAGCCGGAAGAACTATCCACCCGAGAAACGGATTGGGCATAGGGTGATTCTCGAAGCTCGCAAGCGCTCCGTGATGATCCGGCCGTTGGGAGACATCATCATTTTGATGCCGCCATTGACTATCACGGACAAGGAGTTGGCCATGCTCCTTGACGTCGTCTACGATTGCATTCGTAACGTGACGGACGGTTAACGGCATCCGGCAGTTGTCATTCTGAGGAGCGTAGCGACGAAGAATCTCACCCCTCCGAGATTCTTTGCCTTCGGCTCAGAGTGACACGTGAAGAAAACGAAACACATTTTCTGCACTGTGAGTCAATACTACGTTTACATTATGACGAACAAATCACGCACGCTTTACACAGGTGTGACAAACAATTTAGAGCGACGGGTGTATGAGCACAAGCAAAAGCTCATTCCCGGTTTCACTTCCAAGTACAACACATCAAGGCTTGTTTATTTTGAAGCGACTGAAGATATCAGAGCTGCGATCGAGCGGGAAAAGCAAATCAAAGGATGGTTACGGAGCAAAAAAGTAGCACTAATCGAATCGGTCAATCCGACGTGGGCGGATTTGAGCGCTGGCTGGTTATGATGATATAGAGGCGCGTCGAGCGAGGCTGAGATTCTTCGCTCCGCTCAGAATGACAGATAGGGTCCTGGGCAATAGAATTAATTGGTTTCAATGGGTACTGTCATATTCATCACCGGCGTGGACACCGGCGTCGGCAAGACTTTTGTCGCCTGCGGTCTCGCCTCGCTTCTGCGGGACTTGGGCTATCGCGTGGGGGTGATGAAGCCTGCGGAAGCCGGATGCGCGGAACGAGACGGCGAACTCTTTCCCGAGGACGCCGTTCGCTTGAAAGAGGCGTCGGGCTGTCAAGAGCCGATCGAAAACATTTGTCCCTACCGGTTGTCTGAACCGCTGGCGCCGAGCATCGCCGCCGAAAGAGCCGGCGTAAAGATCGATATCGATCACTTGCTCGCGGTTTACAACGAAATCAGCGCGCAGCACGATATGACGTTAGTCGAAGGCGCCGGCGGTCTGATGGTGCCGCTGTTGCCGAGCTATACCTATGCTGATTTAGCGAAAGTTCTCAAGCTTCCATTGATTGTCGTCGCGGCGAACCGGCTCGGTGCGATCAACCACCTGGTGCTCACGCTAGAACACGCGAGCTGCAAGGGGCTGCGGGTGCTGGGTTATGTGCTGAATCACATCGAAAGCCCGCTGTCACTGGCTGCGGAGACCAACCGCGAGGTTTTAGCAAACCTGACGGCTGCTCCTTGTCTAGCAGAACTCCCGTTTCTCGAAAACATGGAAGCAAAGAAGGAGTTGCCGCCGGATTGGTTTAAAGAGCGACTTGAGTTTAGTTTCATCGAATCGGTATTGAACCGGCGTTAAGATCCCCTACCTGAAAAATCCGCTATTTCATCCTCGGCCATCTGCAAACAAGCTGGTAGAATTCACTCTTTGAAGCCTCTCAGCACTGCGTCGTGGAGAAGCTTAAGAGGGATTTTCTTTTCCTCCGCGACGCGCTTCAAGTCGTCGTATTCGGGCGTGGC
>JACPFE010000357.1 GCA_016183145.1 Deltaproteobacteria bacterium
CACGGCATTTTTATATGACCATTTGAAAAAAAGCTTTTATGGGATAACGAAAACATGGTGATTTGCACATATTTAGAGTTGCCGCCAGTTCGGAACGGTTCTCCGTGGCGTTGACAGTTTTTGAACAAGTAGGTCCCGTCGTCGGATTGCTTTTACTGCGACCGACCGTTAAGAAATTCCCATGATCGGTGAGGCGACAAAATTTGCCCGGGTTGTGATCCCCTCGCCATTAAAACAGCCCTTGACATACGCCGTGCCACGAAGCGCTCGGCAACAGATTTCCGTGGGCACACGGGTATGGATTCCACTGGGAAAACGCAAGGTTATCGGCGTTGTCATCGAATTGCTCGGGACCACTTCCCTGACTGAAATCAAAGAAATCGAAGCGATTCTGGACGAGCGGCCGATTCTCGACTCCAAGTTAATCCGGCTCGCTCGGTGGATCTCGCAATATTATATTGCGACGCTGGGTGAGGTGTTAACGACGATCTTGCCGTCAAGTTTGCGGCCGCAAAGCAAACGAACGGTTTTCGCGCGCGCCGGGGCATTTTCTTTCAGTCAAATGTGGGATGAAAAGGTTTTTGAATCGCTCAGAGCAAGCGGCCGGGGAATGAGTTTCGAAACCTTGATGCGAAAATTTCCCGGCGACGACATCAACCGCGCGCTGCGACGACTCAAATCCGTGGGCGCTATTGAAATCCGCGAAAGCATGCCGGAACAACGCAGACGATCGCCAGAAGTCAATTCTGCGACCGAGCCGGCGCACCCCGGCGGCGCAACGCGATTTGCGCTCACGTCTGAGCAAGCAATTGCGCTTGACGCAATTGCCCATCGCCTTAGCCACGGAGGCTTTGAGACGTTTCTCCTGCATGGCGTCACCGGCAGCGGCAAAACCGAAGTTTACCTTCGCGCCATAGAGCAAGCTCGCCAATCGGGTCGTCGTAGTCTCATCCTGATTCCGGAAATCTCATTGACACCGCAACTCATTGACCGTCTTAGCGCTCGATTCCCGGGGCAGGTCGGGGTGCTGCACAGCGCGCTGAGCAGTGCCGAGCGCTGGGCTCACTGGTGGAGCATCGCCCGTGGCAACGTCGATGTCGTGGTCGGCGCGCGCTCGGCGGTCTTCGCGCCGCTACCCGACCTCGGTTTGATCATCGTAGACGAAGAGCATGATCCTTCGTACAAGCAAGAAGAGGGCGTCCGCTACAACGGACGGGACGTGGCGGTGGTGCGCGGCAAATTGACCGGCTGCCCGGTAATCCTCGGGTCCGCCACTCCGGCTGTCGAGAGTTATGAAAACTGTCTTCGGGGGCGCTATCGCCTTCTTGAAATCACCAAGCGGATTTACCAACGGCCCCTGCCGCAAATTGAGATCGTTGATCTCAGAGCGGAATCTGCGCAACGCAAATCACATCCGGCAACTGCCCAGGCGGGGAAAGGTGACGACCATCCGCTTGTTTCCAAGCGGCTCGTCAAAGCGTTAATCGAGAATTATCAAAGGGCGCGCCAGAGTCTGATTTTTCTTAACCGTCGAGGGTTTGCCAATTTCCTTCAGTGCAAGCTCTGCGGTCACGTCATTCGCTGCTCCCATTGCAGCGTGACATTGACCTTGCACCTCAAGCGAGGAAACCTCTGTTGCCATCACTGCGATTACCGCAGGCCGATTACGGACACCTGTCCGGAGTGTAGCCATGCGACACTCCGCGAGGTGGGAGTGGGAACCGAGCAAATCGAACAAAGTTTACAGCGTATCGTCACCGGGGCGCGCGTGGCGCGCATGGATCGTGACACGACCCGCAAGCGAGGATTCCAGGAAACCTTGATCCGAAGCTGGGAAACGGGCGCCATCGATATCTTGGTGGGTACGCAGATCATCACCAAAGGCCACGACGTCAGCGGAGTGACTTTGGTAGGGGCTTTGCTCGCTGATCTGTCGTTGAACCTGCCGGACTTCCGCGCCGCCGAGCGAACCTTTCAACTGTTGCATCAAGTGGCCGGGCGATCCGGTCGCGGCGACGACCCCGGCCATGTCATTGTCCAAACTTACGCGCCGGAACATTATGTTTTTCAATACCTGGTCAGCCACGACTACAAAGGCTTTTTTAAGTCGGAGCTGGAGTTCCGGCGCGCCTTGAATTATCCGCCATTCAGCCGCTTGGTGAGTCTTTGCATCGACGGGCCGAAAGTCGCCGAAGTCGAATCTAAGGCCAAAAAACTCGCGGAGATCTTGCGCCAGCGGCACGGAGCAAACTCAAAGTATCGGGAGCAAATCGAAGTCTTGGGACCGGCACCGGCGCCGATCGCGAAACTGCGCGGTCGTTATCGCTGGCAACTCCTGCTCAAAGGCAAGCAGATTTCCGCTCTGGTGGAATTCGCGAGCATCGCGCGGGAATTACTGCCCCGTTCCCGCAAGGCTCGACTTCACATTGATGTCGATCCCTTCAGTATGTTATGAAATTTTGAAGTCATGGCGATTCTGGAAATCTTAAAATACCCGGAGCCGGTACTGAGTCGGGTGGCTCCGCCGGTGAATAATATCACCGGCGACACGGTGAAGCTGCTGAATGACATGCTCGACACGATGTACGCCGCGCCCGGTATCGGACTCGCCGCGCCGCAATTGGGCATCTCGCAGCGCGTCATCGTTTTGGACGTCAACCACGAAAACCCACACAAGCAAGTCTATAAACTCATTAACCCCGTCATCAGCCGCGCGGAGGGGAGCGTCATCTGGGAAGAGGGCTGCTTAAGCGTTGTTGATTTCACGGCTGAAGTGCGCCGGGCGGCACGGGTCGAGGTGACCGCCTTCGACGAAAACGAAAAAGAAATAAAGATCGAAGCCGACGGCCTTTTCGCCGTTGCCCTGCAACACGAGATCGATCACATCGACGGTAAACTCTTCATCGATCGCATCAGCCGCCTGAAACGGGATCTCTATACGCGGCGGCGCAAGAAAATGCTGCGCACGGGCGTTGTCCCACCGGCTGACAATGCGCGCATCCTGATTTAGGATTAAAACGGCTGCGATCGGTAGCATCGTTCCCCGACCTCGGGACGCCAATTCTAGCCAAAGTTATTTGAAATTTTAAGATGCCTAAAAGACCAGAAAAACTGTCTCTCGCGCAAAGAGCTCAAAGGACGCCAAGTGACGTGCCCTCGGCCCGTCATCCCGAGCGAATGCGAGGGATCGAAGAAAGATTTCTCCCTTCGGTCGAAATGACGCGGAGCGTCACTTTGCGTGCTTGGCGTGCTTGGCGCGAGGAATTTTCTTGAAGTTATTTTGTCACGCAATTTAAGCGTAAGAATCATGGCTCAGACCTGGCCGATTGTTTTTATGGGCACGCCGGCGACTGCCGCGGCGACGTTGGAGCAGTTGTTTCGGGGACCGGATCGGATTGTTGGTGTGGTGACCCAACCCGACCGGCCGACGGGCCGGGGCCAGAAAACCGCTCCGTCGCCGGTGCGCAAAGTCGCCGAGAGTCACGGCGTTCCCGTCGTCGCGCCGGAAAAAATCCGGCCCCCGGAGTTTCTGGATACTCTCAGGAATTGGCGGCCCGAGATCATCGTGGTGGTGGCCTATGGGCGGATTTTGCCGAAAACAATTCTCGAATTAGCGCCGCAGGGTTGCCTGAACGTACATTATTCGCTTCTGCCTAAATATCGCGGCGCGGCGCCGGCCGCCTGGACGATCATCAACGGAGAGCCGATAGCCGGAGTTACGACCATGCGGTTAGTCGAGAAAATGGACGCCGGCCCCGTCTATCTACAAGAATCCATTGCGGTGGCACCTGACGAAACATCGGGGTCGTTGCAAACTAAGCTAACCCTCATCGGTTCCCGGTTACTCCTGGAAACCCTGCGCCAACTCAAAGAAGGCGGGTTGCAGCCACAAGAGCAAGATGAGAGGGCGGTGACGTTTGCGCCCATGCTAAAGAAAGAGGATGGTCTCATCGACTGGGGCCAATCGGCCGTGGCGATCGAGCGGCGAGTGCGCGGCTTTGACCCATGGCCTGGCGCCTACACCCATATTGGGAATAAATTGCTCAAGATTCATCGCGCGAAGGTGCTTCCGGCCGATGGCAAAGGAAATCCGGGCGAAGTCGTGCGCGCCGATGTCGGCGGTTTTTGGGTCGCGACCGGCGCCGGAATCATCGGCCTGGAGGAAGTCCAGCTAGAGAACAAAAGACGGCTGCCGGGCACCGAGTTCATCAAAGGCGCAAGGATTGGGTCCGGTGACCGCTTCTAACGGGGAAACAAGCGTTCGCCGGTTTGCCAGTGAGATCCTGCTCAAGGTCGATAACAGAAAAGCCTTTGCGGACATCCTCCTCGATCAGGAGATAAGAACCGGAAAACTCGGTGAGCGAGACCGTGCATTGCTTACGGAACTCGTCTACGGGACACTTCGCTGGCGGGGCACGATCGATGCGCGGCTGTCCAATTATCTCCGTCGCCCGTTGGTAGATACGGATCCCTTCATTCGAAATCTGCTGCGGGTTACCCTGTACCAGTTACTCTTTCTCGATAAGATTCCCGATTACGCCGCCGTCAACGAGGCCGTACAGCTCACCAAAAACCGCGGCGGCGGCAAAGCCGCTGGATTTGTCAACGGAGTTTTGCGCAATTTTCTTAGGCGTAATATCGAGACTGCGGCGCCGCAAGCAACCGACGACTCAATTGCCGCGCTGGCGATGGACTACTCGCATCCCGAATGGCTGGTGAAAAGATGGATCGACTATTTTGGCCTCGAAGCCGCGAAAGCGCTGATGCGCGCAAACAACGAACGATCGCCGCTGGTGCTGCGTGTGAATACTCGGAAGAATGACCGAAAGGCATTTCTGGAGTTGCTCAAAAGAAACGGTGTCACTGCCACTGCCACCCGATGGTCGCCTCAAGGACTTTGGATACAGTCCGGTTCGGCTGTCGACGAGCTACCAGGATTCCACCAAGGGCTTTTCCAGGTTCAAGGCGAGGCTTCCCAGTTGGTGACGTATCTCTTAGCACCTCAACCCGGGGAGCGCGTGCTTGACGCATGCGCGGCTCCCGGCGGCAAATCGACGCACATCGCCGAGCTTATGAACGACGCCGGTGAGGTGACGGCATTAGATATTTCCGCGAGGGGTATCGAGAAAATTCGTGATAACGCCACTCGGCTCGGCCTCACATCGATCCGCGCACTGCGCTCCGATGCGAGCCGCGATTTTCCTGGCTCATTCCTTGGCCACTTCGAGCGTGTTCTTGTCGATGCGCCTTGCAGCGGTTTGGGCACGCTGCGCTCTCACCCGGAGATTAAATGGCATCGCAACCCAAGGGACATTGAACGACTAGGGCGTTTACAGGAGAAAATCCTCGATCGCGTCGCTTCATGCCTTAAGCCGAGGGGAGTGCTCGTGTATTCAACCTGTACGTTGACCCGGGACGAAAACGAACAGGTCGCCGAGAGATTTCTCAAGACTCATCAGGAGTTTGAGTTGCAGAATGCGGCAGGATATCTTCCCGAACAGGCTAAATGGAGTCCCACGGGCGAGGCCGTGGCATCTTCCAGCACGCCCGTGGAACGGAATCCTGAGCGAGAGCCCCCCACCAAGGTCGGGGCTCGAGTCGAAGGGCCGATGGTCCAGGGCAGCTATTTCATGGCTTTACCCCATCGTCACAACACCGACGGGTTTTTCGCCGCGCGCATGAGAAAGGTCACCTGAAGGGTTCAAATGAAAATCGCTCCGTCGATACTCTCCGCTGATTTCAGCCGGCTCAAGGATGAGATCCAGGCCGTCGAAGCGGCCGGCGCCGACTGGCTCCACGTCGATGTTATGGACGGCCATTTCGTCCCCAACATTACCATCGGCCCCGTGGTGGTGGAGTGGGTGCGCAAAGTCACCGAGATTCCAGTTGACGTTCACTTGATGATCACCGATCCCGACAAGTACGCTCCTGAATTCATCAAGGCGGGCGCCGACTGGGTTTCCATCCACCCGGAGACCTGCACCAATCAGAACGAGCCGCTCAGAAAAATTCGCGACCTGGGCGCCAAGGCATCGATTGCGGTCAACCCCAATGTTCCACTCAGTCGAGTCGAGGGCTGCTTCGCGGATATCGACATGATACTCATGATGACCGTGTTCCCAGGCTTCGGCGGCCAGGCGTTCATTCCCGACGTGCTGACGAAGATCGAAGAGGTCAGAAAACTCGTTGACCAGCGCAAACTCCCGGTGCTGGTCGAGGTTGACGGCGGCATCAAGGCCGACAACATCGCGCGCGTCGTGCGCGCCGGCGCCGAGGTCATCGTCTCCGGTTCTGGCATCTTCAAGACACCGAATTACGCCGA
>JACPFE010000372.1 GCA_016183145.1 Deltaproteobacteria bacterium
GCATCGAGCTGCTCGCTACCTGCGTGGCCGAGCGCGGCCACCGCGTCGTCGTCTTCGACCGGCGCAATTGCGGCGCGTCCGATGTCGTCATCGATGGCGATGATTCGGAATATGAGATCTGGGCCGATGACATTCACGAGCTGCTCCGGCAACTGGGTGCTCTACCCGCCATCGTCGGCGGCAGCTCTTCAGGTTGCCGCACCGCGCTGCTTTTCGCCCTGCGTCATCCCGACGCCGTCTGCGCCCTTCTGCTCTGGCGCGTCACCGGCGGCCGCTTTGCCTGCGAGCGATTGGCGCAAGAATACTACGGCCAGTACATGACCGCAGCTAAGGAAGGTGGTATGGCCGCGGTGTGCGAGATGGAACACTGGAAAGAACGCATCGCCGCACGGCCCGAGAACCGCGCCGCGTTGATGAAAATGGCCCCCGAGCGCTTCATCGCCGTCATGGCGCACTGGCGCGACTACTTTCTCAAGGGCGCTGACCTGCCGGTCATCGGCGCGACCGAGGAAGAACTCAAATCGATCAGAGTCCCGGCCTGCATCGTCCCGGGAAACGACAACACCCATGGGCGTCAAACCGGCGAGACCCTCGGTCGCCTGCTGCAAAACAGCGAGGTGCACGTGCTCTTTCCCAAACACTACGACGAGGCCTTAAGCCCGAGGGAAGAATGGGACGAAAAAGCTGGCGAGATGGCCGCGCTGTTCGCCGATTTCATCAAGCGGGCGGCCGAGTCTTAGGCAAGGTAGTGGACTGGCTGCGGTTAATGTCCCTTTCGGGGATGGTTGAAATCCCTCGCCTTCAGGCGAAGCAAGATTCGGCGAAATGTGAGCCACGTGAACATGAGCACCATATGCAGTGACAAGGGCAACCCAGTTTGTCATGCCCGCGCAGGCGGGCATCCAGGCTGGACTGGGAAAGAACTGGATTCCCGCTTTCGCGGGAATGACGGTCGGGGCCATTTTCCGGTCGGCTTCGAGCCGACATGTTTTAAATCCCTCGGCTTACAGCCGAGGGTTGTTTAACTTGTCTCGATAACAGGAGGAGAAGCCCTTTGCATGGGCCAGTTTTTCAGCTTGAACCCGTATCTCACCCCAAGCTATTGTTTCCCATCGGAACGCTTCGGAATAAATGAAGATTCATATTCTTTCGAATGAGATGGCGAGCCGCATCGCGGCGGGTGAGGTCGTGGAGCGGCCGGCGTCGGTGGTGAAGGAGCTGATCGAAAATTCGCTCGATGCCGGCGCCACGGAGATTCTCGTTTGGATTGAAAGGAGCGGCACGGCGCTCATACGCGTGACCGACAACGGCGAGGGGATGGCTGTGGAAGATCTGGCGCTTGCGGTGGAGCGCCATGCGACCAGTAAGATTCGAGAAAACGAGGATCTGTTTCGCATTGCGACGTTAGGCTTTCGTGGCGAAGCGTTGCCCAGCATCGGGTCGGTGTCGAGGATGGAGATCATCTCTCGCTCGCCTGATAGTTCATCGGGTCATCGGCTGCGCGTGGAAGGGGGCAAGAAAGAGGAGGTTGTAACGGCCGCGGCCGCTGTCGGCACGACCATTGAAATCCGGGATATTTTTTTCAACATCCCGGCGCGGCGGAAATTTCTCAAGTCTCCCGCCACCGAGCTTAGCCATATTTGCGACGTGGTGAACCGCATGGCGCTGGCTCATCCGAGCGTCCATTTCCGCCTGCGACATGATGAGCGCAACGTGGCGGATTACATGACGGTGAAAGAGGCCAAGGACCGGCTGCAGCAGGTGCTGGGGCGCGACGTGGCCAAGGGATTGATGCCATTTTCCTGGAGCCGCGGCGAATTCTCGGCCAGCGGTTTTTTAACTTCCGCGCCGACTTCATTTCCCAACACGCGCTATCTGTACACCTTTGTCAACCGCCGCTACGTGCGCGACAAGGTGCTCACCCACGCGGTGCTTCAGGGATACGATACCCTGCTAATGAAGGGACAATATCCGGCAATAGTGTTGTTTCTAGAGGTTCCGTTCGCCGACGTCGATGTCAACGTTCATCCCGCAAAGTACGAAGTCCGGTTTCGCCGGCAATCGGAGGTCCATGAGGCTGTTGCGACGGCAGTGCGCCAGGCGTTGCAACGGGAGGCCAAAGGACCGTTGGCGCAATTCCACAACAACGAGCAGGTTGCCTTTACCGGTGTGCGCGAGTCGGCGTTGCCCTACGCAAGTCATCCGGCCGCGCGGCAGGATGTGCCGACGGGTCGGGTAGAAGCATTCCCGGCGCCGCCGCAAACAGGGGTATTGCCCGTCGGTGAGGGATTCTTCTCATCGATGAACGTTCTCGGCCAAATTCTCGGCTGCTACCTGGTTTGCGCTTCATCCCAGGGGCTGGCGCTCATCGATCAGCATGCCGCCCACGAGCGGGTCGCCTTCGAAAAGCTGCGGCGGGATCTCAATAACGGGATCGCCCAATTTCAAAACCTGCTCATTCCCCAAACGCTTGAACTCGGCCCCGGCGAGGTCGCGCTTTTGGAAAAAGAGCTGGCGCTCTTGGAACGGTTCGGTTATCTCATCGAGACCGTCGGTCCCGAGAGCTACGCGATTACGGCGGTTCCCGCCTTTCTGCCGGAAGGGGACTATCGGCACGCCTTGCGCCGGATGATCGCGGAACTGGCGGAGGTGGAGAAATCAGAAACAGTCCGCCAGCACCTCGAGGAGCGGCTGGCGACCATCGCCTGCCACAGCGTCATTCGCGCAAACCGCCAGCTCGAAATGAGTGAGATGCGCGCGCTGCTCCAAGAGCTTGACCAGACCGAGTTCGCCAGCCAATGTCCCCATGGCCGACCGGTTGTGGTGGGGTTCAGCCGCGACGAGTTGGATCGCATGTTCAAGCGCACCGTTTAGAATCGGCAGTTCCGAGTTCAAGGTTCCGAGTTTAAACCCGGAACCCCGCGTGTAGAGCCGCAATCAAGAGACAGTCTTCACCACGAAGTGGGCCATGATCTCACGCTCGTCCGCTGAGAATGAAAATGGAGGGATTTCCTTCAACGTGGCGCCCTCCTCGACTCGTCATTCCCGCACCCGCGGGAATCCAGGTTTGTTGCGCCGAATCAGCCTGGATACCCGCTTTCGCGGGTATGACGGAAGCCCGGGGGGGCCTCTTGGTTCTCATCCCCAAACGGGTATTTTCGAAGGCGGCACGAAGGTCACGAGAATACGCAGGATGCCCCGTCCTGTGGACGGGGATGAATGCGTTGGCGGGGCGGGTATCAGAAATCGCGGTGGCGAAGCCATGAATCGGGCGTAAAGCCCCGGCCTTTGGCCGGGGATAGTCCGATTCAAGCGATTTCTTTACTGATAATTGCTCCACCACCCGGACATCGACTGGTGCCTTTAGCGGCGCATTCTGCGCCGCGTCTTTAGGCTGGCTTTCGCCTAACGTCTCCGGGTTGCCGAACCCGAAGGGCTGGCGCGGCGTTTGCCGCTCCTGGCA
>JACPFE010000373.1 GCA_016183145.1 Deltaproteobacteria bacterium
AAGGGCGGGTTTGAAAGCCGCCCCTACTGGATGCCCGCTTCGGCGGGCATGACGGAGGAGAGACCACCCGCCTCATTTGCGAACTTCTGACTGGCGTCACTTGGAGCGCGGCTTCACAAGGCATGTTTCTTGCGGCTCCAATGCGTAGCCTGGGTTTTCAAGGAGGAATGCCGTGAACACTTTATTCTCGACGTTGGCGTGGCTGGCGACCGGCCGGCGTTACGTTTTTACGCCGATGGCCAGCCGTTTTCATATCAAGAAAGTCGTTAAATGTCCGGAATTCGATCAGCCCGCCGAGATTCTGGTCGACCGGGCTCCGAGTTCTACCTCCAAGCCCAAGAAGAAGCTGTTTTCGATCAGAAACTGCAGTTTATGGCCCAAGACAAAGGGCTGCACCCAGACATGCGAAAAATAGGCCGCTTCATTCTTGTGAAGAAACGCGAAGCCGATTGAAGTCGCGATCGCACTGCGTCCAGCGGCAATTTACAGATCCGCGCTTCGAATCAGCAGCGTGCCATCGTCTTCGAAGCGGCGTTGCTCGATCAGGTTGGTTGCAATCTCATAAATTCGAGCGCGGTGGCTCCTGAAAGCCGGCAAGGGGTCATCGTGATAGGTGCCGAAACGATCCGCCAGCGCCTCGATTGAAACCCCGCAGTCGATGCACTTGTCGTCGACAATGGCGCTGAACCAAACGACTTTTCGCCTGTGGTGGTCGTACCATTCGTCCGCACTAAACTCGATATTCATATCGTTCCCTCTTGCACCATGGCTAAGATTTGCGCCGGACTCCTCGTGCATCGTCCACCTCCCCCTATCACGCTGCGTCGTGGATAAGACGGCGCGCGCTGTGATCGAGAACCTGTTGGGTGTGGACCTCGACCTGTCGCAAGAAGGATGGCGATACCGCGTAATGACTTTGTTTCGGAGCATGAATAAGCCGAGTTAGGATTCGGTTTTTTCCCTGTTCTTGTTGAGCAGGCTGGCGACAAGATCGAGGGGTATCGGCAGGACGACGGTTTGGTTGTTTTCCGCGGCCACCTGCACCAGGCTTTGAAGATATCTCAAATGCATCGCGGTCGGCTGTTTAGCGATCACCGCGGCGGCTTCCGCCAGCTTCTGCGAAGCTTGGAACTCACCGTCGGCGTGAATCACTTTGGCGCGCCGTTCCCGTTCCGCTTCCGCCTGTTTGGCCATGGCGCGCTGCATTTCTTGGGGTAGATCGATATGTTTCACCTCCACCAACACGACCTTGATGCCCCAGGGGTCGGTTTGCGCATCGATGATCCCTTGAATCCGGCTGTTAATTTTCTCCCGCTCGGCCAGCAGCTCGTCTAACTGGGCTTGGCCGCAGACGCTGCGCAACGTGACCTGGGCAAGCTGAGAGGTGGCGAACAGATAGTTTTCCACCTCGCGGATCGCGCGATTGGGATCGATGACTCGGAAATAGAGGACTGCGCTTACTTTGACGGAGACGTTGTCCCGGGTGATAATGTCTTGCGGCGGCACGTCCATCGTCACGGTGCGCAGATCGACGCGGAGCATTTTTTCGACGAGCGGGATCACATAGGTTATGCCAGGCCCGCGCGGCGCTACCATGCGCCCCAAACGAAAGATGACGGCGCGCTCGTATTCCTTGAGAATCTTGATGCCGGTGATGATGATGAGCGCGGCGATGACGAGGACTGTTCCCGCGGGTCCGAGCAGTTGCCCGATGAATTCCAACATGAGGTTCTCCTAGAAGACCGTTCAAAGCGTTCAAGTCGTAACTTTAGCCCTTAATGCATATCACCGGTTCCAGCCGCGCCACGGTGCGCGCTAGACCGGCATGGTCGGCGGCCTCGACGACCGCGCTGACATCTTTATAGGCTCCCGGCGCTTCTTCGGCAACTCCACGCATCGACCGGCTCCGGATTAGAACTCCATGGCCGGCGAGATTCCGCACTACTTCCGCTCCACGCCACTGTCTTAGAGCCTGATGGCGGCTCATGCTGCGACCGGCGCCGTGACAGGCGGAGCCGAATGCGAGATCCGTGCCTTTCGTTGTTCCCGACAGAATATAGGACGCGGTGCCCATCGTGCCGCCGATCAAAACCGGCTGACCGACTTCTCTGAAAAACTCTGGTACGGTTTCGTGCCCGGGCCCAAAGGCGCGGGTGGCGCCCTTGCGGTGGACGAACAGCCGCATCTTTTTTCCGTCCACGGCATGCTCTTCAACTTTGCAGGTGCTGTGCGATACGTCGTAAAGCAGCGGCAGCTCGGCTTGGGAAAATATCTCCTCGAACGCTTCCCGCACCAGGTGTGTGATGATCTGTCGATTCGCCAGCGCGCAATTGATCGCCGCCCGCATGGCGCCCAGATAGGCTTGCCCCACGGGCGAGTGGATCGGCGCGCAAGCCAGCTCGCGGTCGGGGAGATCGATACCGTATTGCGAAGCGGCGGCCGCCATACGGGTGAGAAATTCAGTGCCAATCTCAAGCCAGCTCGCGGTCGGGGAGATCGATACCGTATTGCGAGGCAGCGGCGGCCATGCGGGTGAGAAATTCAGTCCCAACCTGATGGCCGAGACCGCGCGAGCCGCAGTGGATGCTCAGTACGATGTTACCTTGAGAAACGCCAAACGCTGCGGCGATGTCGCGGTCAACAATCTTCGCGACATGTTGAACTTCGAGATAATGATTGCCGGAACCGAGGGTTCCCATCTCTTCGCGCTGGCGTTTCTTGGCGCGGTCCGAAACTTCATGCGGGTGCGCTCCCGGAATGCAGCCGCCTTCTTCGACCCGCTCAAGATCCTCGCGCATGCCGTAACCCCGCTCAACCGCCCATTTCGCTCCACCCGCGAGCATGGCATTCATTTCTTTCTCGTTCAGGCTCAGTTTACCGCGACTGCCGACGCCGGCCGGGATTTTACCAAACAGCGCATCGGCCAGGCGCTCCTTTTTTGCTTGGATTTGATCGAAGGTCAGGCCGGTGAGCAGGGTGCGCACGCCGCAGGAAATATCGAAGCCGACGCCGCCGGCGGAAATGACGCCGCCTTGGTCGGCATCAAAAGCCGCTACTCCGCCGATGGGAAAGCCGTAGCCCCAGTGAGCGTCGGGCATGACATAGGATGCCTTGACGATCCCCGGCAGCATGGCGACGTTGGTGGCTTGTTCATAGACCTTTTCATCCATGTCGCGGATCAACGCTTCGGTCGCGAAGATCACCGCCGGCACGCGCATCTTGCCGTAAGGCGCGATCCACCACTCATTTTCCGCGCGCCGCTGCAACCGAGACAGTTCCATCCGAATCTCCTCAAACGTCGACGACACACTGCGCGATCCACCCGCCGTCTTGGTCCGGTGCTACTTTGAGTTCGGTGCAGGTGGCGCCTTTCACTTCAACCCCCAACTCGTGCTTGTTTTCATCGATGGGCTCGCCCCAAGCTTTGGCGAAGAGACCGTTGCCATCGATGCCGACCTCATAGCGGGCGAAGAGCATCCGCCGTGTTGCCATCTCGTAAATTACAGCGTTGAGCCAGTTAACAAGAAGGAGTTCGTCATCAGTCGCCTGGCAGGTAATTTCAACGCACTCATTTGCCGAAACGGAGGCAGGCTCGGTGATCACGGCAGTGAGCGCCATGGCCGCCTGCTCGAAGGCTTCGGCCTTGGTCCGGCCGACACCACGCACCCCAATGTCCGCGCCGTGAGGCAGCAGCTCCCACCGGCATTCCGGCATTTTCTCCCTCTAACCGCTCGCCACGAAAAGTTCCCAGTCCTGGGGCGGATTACAAGCGTAAGCTCGGGCTCATAATCTTGTAGAGTTCCCGCTTCGAGGATTGCTCCAGCAGCCCGGAGATTTGCTTCGCCCACTGCTGAAATTCCTGGTTTTCGGTGACCTGCTTGATCTGCGCTTCCAGTACACCGGGGTCCGCCACTTCCTGCTCGAACACTAGATCGGGCGCCCCCAAGGAGCCGTAGTGCGTGCGCATGATGCGCGGACGCGATCCGCCGGCATGCTCGACCCACCTGAGGAGCGTGTTGAGCCTTTCTTCGACCTCCTGAGTCTTACCGGGCAAGGTATGGAATGTGAGCCGTGATAGATACATGGTTTGGTACCTCCTTTTGACTGATGGTTCTTAAACTATGAGCAGGTTCGGTTCGCCGCCGCTGTGTTTAACTGTTTTGCGCAAACAAAGTGCCAACTCCCAGTTCCATTCCGTCCGAATAAAAAGCCGCCGGATTCGCCTCCGGGCCCGCGCGCCGTTCTCATGTGCGCGAACAAAAGGTAGATTCTTTTGCAGAGTTGGATGCGTAGCGGCATCGGACGACATTTCCGGGCTGCCCGCTTGGCGTGAGGCGAAGGTATGTGCATCCGATGGTAGACCCCGGATTTCGTCTCTCCCGAAGGAGCTTTTATCTGAGAGGTTGTGAAAAAATTGAAAAAAGGTCGGATTCCGCAATTCTCGCCTTAACAAAATCGAATAGTTGCGGCGGCTTGTTTTTGCAGAATCCGATTAATCACAAACGCTGAGTTCTTTTCATCGCGTATCCCTACATTTAGACGTCAACCAAACTACTCACGTTTTAGGCGATGATCCGAGAGGCGATGGCCTGTTAGCGGGCGGAATCCTGAGAGCTTGCTGAGATGTAACCTTCCGGAGGAACTCTAGAAATGTAACCGCGAGGCGCGAGAAATGCTTCTCCTTGTGGTATATAAGATTGAGAGGCACGCTGACATGAGAACTTTTGATTTTTCTCGTTACGACGGTACCGCTCATTGCGTCCCTCTGTATTGATGAGTTAGCCATAATCGATACGCCTAATCCAACACCTATGGCAGTTTTGAGTGCCTCGCCATGACCCAGAACCACCGTCTGTGTGACACTCAATCTTGTGCCGGAAAAAATACCGCCGATGATCGAGCCAAGCCTGCCGGTATAAGGTAAAAGCACAATCTCTTTTGAGATTTCTTCTGGCGACACCGTACGTTTATTCGTAAGAGCGTGCCCAGGAGGAAGAACCAATACAAGCTCCTCCTCGTAGAAAGCTTCCTTCACGATTTTTGACGACAAGGGATCTCCAATAATCAGACCCAGATCGACTTCATTTTCAAGTACCCACTTCTCTACTTGATCACTTTCTGCCACTCTTAATGTAAATTCCACCGCAGGATACTGTTTTCTGAAAGAAGCGATAGCGCGCGGTACGATCTGCGCACTGCCGATTTTACACGCGCCTACTAGCGGATGACATGCCCAAGCCGATCAAGCAATTTGACGCCCAGAGTGTCTTCTAAATTTTTAATTTGGATAGATGCCGCCGGCTGAGTAATTCCCAGCATGGAGGCGCCCTTAGCAAAACTCTTTTGCTCAGCGACGCAAGTAAAGATCCGAAGCTGGTGAAGATTAACTAATGGATACATAAAGAATAGCTTATCGAAGCCATAAAAATAATATATTTGACTCAAGGAATCAATAGACGGATAAACTATATAGTGTCAGCGAACAATTAGCTGTGCAAGCGAAAAAAGTTTTGATGGTTCCAGCAGCCTCCATTGGAGATATGGGCGAGGAATATAATCTCTTCGACATCTCATCGTGCGAGAAGCTTAAGCGAGGAAGGGTTGCCGGTCACCTAAATGCCTTCCGCTAAAATGCAGACTCACATACACCATCACGGTTGTCATAGAAAACGCCTCTGGTGTTCTGAAACGCACTCTCAGTCAGAGTCAATTTACTACAACGAGGACAGCTGGAGTTTTAGACCAATCGAGCACGTCACCGGGTTGGTGGGAGCCTTTTGCTTGGCCTTGCTTTTCCCCTCCTATCTGGACGCCCAGTCAGCTTTGCCAAAGATAAACGCTGCTTATGTTTCCTCCGCTGGGGGATTTGCAGTCATGTGGATTGCTCAAGAGGCCAAGGTCTTCACGAAATATGGGCTTGATTTACAGCTGATTAGAGTTCCTGGAAGCCCCCGGCTCGTCCAAGCGGTTATCGGAGGAGACATTCATTTTGCTCATACGGGAGGGGTTTCTACAGCAAACGCACTGGCTCGAGGTGCTGATATAGTGGTGCTTGCACAAACAGAAGCGGCCTACTCAGGCCATCTAG
>JACPFE010000346.1 GCA_016183145.1 Deltaproteobacteria bacterium
CCTGGAAGACAAGATCGTCCAGCAGGCTGTGCGGACTGTGCTCGAATGTGTGTACGAGGAGGACTTCCTGGGATTCAGTTACGGGTTCCGACCCGGACGGGGCTGCCACAACGCACTGGACGCATTGTGGATGGGCCTGATTCAACGGCGGGTGAACTGGGTGCTCGATTGTGACATTCGTGGGTTTTTCGACGCCATCGACCACGAAGGGCTGATGAAGTGCTTAGAGCACCGCACCGCCGACCGGCGCATCCTGCGTCTGGTGCGCAAGTGGCTCAGGGCAGGCGTGTCGGAGGACGGCGAGTGGTCGAGGACGACGGTAGGGACGCCACAAGGAGCGGTGCTGACTCCACCCACGCAATACATAACTTGGCTCTCCCGAAGGACCAGAGGGGTTGGAAGCCGGGATCGAGTGCTTGATGGTCAAGGTATCAGGCCCAACCAGAATTTCCTTGACCACCAAGCGCAAAATCCTCTGGCGGTCTTTCACATGTAGAGTTTGAGCTGATTGATGCATACGACTCAAAAACTCTTGCAGATTTCCAACCAGTCGAAGGCAACGTTCCCGATCAACTACGCTGGTCTCCAATGTTTGGAGCTCCGTTCTCAGGGCGGCCTCGCGTTTGTTAAGTTCCGGCATGCGCCGACGCAACTGCTCCAGAGCCAGCAATCCTTCCTGGTAGGCATCGAGCAGCCGATCCATGCCTTTTTGCACGCGAGTGATCTCCTTCGACAGAGCCTCTTTGCGGACTCTACCGGGATTCGACTCCTTAAGATCCCGGACCCTGCGCTCCATTTCTTTCAAAACCAGATCAGGATTTTCCAGCAGCTCAATGACCTCTTTCCAGACCACATCGTCCAGGTAGTCTTGCCGTACCGGCCCGTTGGTGCAAACGCGGCCCTTGGGATAACGCCAAGCATCAGAACCCAGACAGCGGTAGTAGTACAATTTTTTTGCCGAAGTCCGAGTCGAGGTTCTGTAGTACGCATAGCCACAGAGCTTACAAATCAGCATCCCCTGAAGCAAAGTCGGCTCCTTGGTATGCCGGAAAGCAAAGACTTTATTCTGTTGCAAACGTTCCTGGGCAAGCGCAAAGCTCTCCGGGCTCACAATGGCAGGAACGGCGATAGCGATCCACTGCTCTCGGGGGCGCTCTTTGCTGGCGCTCGAGCGGGAAGAGTATCCGCCGCGCAGACGCAGAAGGCGGGTGACTTTTTGCCTCTCGGCTCTTTCCGTTTTGCCAAAGCACGCTGCCCCTTGATAGGCTGGATTACGCAGCATAGCCCAGACGGTGGTTCGTTCCCAGGGAGATTTTCTCTGGCGGGTGGGAATGCCTTGGGCATTAAGCCAGCGGACAATCGCTCCGATGCTCCAACTCTCTTCGGTATAGAAGCGGTAGACTTGGCGGACCACGCAAGCTTGCTCCTCGATCACCTCATAGAACGCCGTAGAGGTCTCCGACTTCTTGACGTAGCGGTAACCATAAGGGGCGCCACAAAGCACATTAATCAAGCCGCTTTTGGCACGGTGTTTCTTTCCCCGGCGGGTGCGCTCGGCAATCTGCGCTCTCTCGTACTCTGCGATCATCCCTTGGAGTTGCACCAGAAGCTGTTCTTCAGGGGTGGTCACTTGAGGCGATTGAATAAAGACGACCTCAACCCCCTGGCGGGCAAATTCCTCCATCAGCAGAACCTGATAGGCATACTTGCGGCTGAGCCGGTCGGGGGAGTGAACCAGAATCGCTTCGATAGATCCTTCGGCGGCCAGATCCCGCAGCCGCTCCAGAGAAGGCCGCACCAAAACCGATCCACTGTAGCCTTCGTCTTGAAAGATCCACTCCGAAGGGACCGTGTAGCCATGCGCGTCGGCGTATTCCAACAGCGCAGCCCTCTGGCTAGCGATGGTTTGCTCTTCTTTTTGCCGATCCGAGGAAACCCGTGCGTAAATCGCCGCTGTCCTCATCATGCCCCTGAGCTCCACTCAAACACGCTTTGCCTCTCTTCTGGGGTTGAATCCTCTGAGGAACCAAAAGCCGATAGACCTGAGAGAGTTTCTGGGCCGCCAAGCGATCGAAGCTATAACGCAACTGGATCTGCTTGGTCCGAACCCGCTCAGCCATGCCCTCCTCTTTTTTGGAGAAAAGCCTCCAGGGCACGCGTTACCAGAACGCTTAAGGAGTCGCCCGTCGACTTCGCTATTTGTCTTAAAGCTCGAACCAAGTTTAAGGGGATCTTGACTGTGAAGACCACTTTGCGCTCTGGGATCGGCTGCATGCGTCCCACCTTTTGGGCTTCCCGAATATACCGCAACGCTTGCTTGCGGGAGACTTGGTATCGCCTCATCAAGACTATAACCGTCTTGGTGCTGGAGCGCAGTCGTCGAAGGAGCAGCACTGCCCCGTTGATGCGTTGGGCTAGTTGCGTGCTCGAGGATCTCATGGATGGACATAGATGTACTACCTTTTATGTCACCAAGTCAAGAATTATTCCACGTTCTGTGGTAGGAGACCACCCGTTCAAACTCAAAGTTTGCGATTGCGTGGGTGGAGTCAGGACTCCTCCTTGTGGAACTCCTCGCTTGCCGTTGGCCTTCAGGATCTGCTTGACCAGATGAAGTATCTGCGGATCTTCCACTCGCTTGGAGAGCTTGGGAAGCATGGTGTGAGTTCGGAGGTTCTCGAAGTAGCTCTTATGATTGATATCGATCACTCGGGTCAGCCCTTGTACCAGCCCCCGCAACACACGATCCAGTGCGTGATGCGCTGTGCGCTTGAGCCGATAAGCAAACGAGCTTTGGTGAAAGTCAGCTTCAAAGATCGGTTCCAAGATAAGCTTTAGCGCTCCCTGGATAACGCGATCCTTGATGGTGGGAA
>JACPFE010000347.1 GCA_016183145.1 Deltaproteobacteria bacterium
AAGACCGTCATGTGCGGCCAGAGCGCGTAATTTTGGAACACAAAGCCGATTTTACGCGCATAGGGCGGGACCAGGATACCGGTGGCAATGGAGGTCTGAACTTCGTCGGCGATGAAAATCGTTCCGGTGTCGGGCACCTCCAGGCCGGCGACGGATCTTAACAACGTCGTCTTGCCGCAGCCCGAGGGTCCGAGAAAGGAAAGGATGCCCTTTTCAAACTCAAAGCTGACATCATCCAAAGCCCTGGTGTCCTTGAAAAGCTTGGTGAGGTTTTCGACTTTGATAATTGACATGAGAAAAAAGATCGCGACTTCGAAGATCGCGACTTCGTGTTTCTAACATGGGGCATCTAAACAGTTCAACAGCAACCGAAAACTTATCGGGACCAAAGTCCAGCTCAAAGCTGGATCTTATTAAGCCGAAGCGCGTTGCTGATCACCGAGACGGAGCTGAATGTCATCGCGGCGCTGGCGATCATCGGGCTCAGGAGAATTCCGAGAACGGGATAAAGCACGCCGGCGGCGATGGGAACGCCGAGAATGTTGTAGAAAAACGCGAAGAAAAGATTCTGCCGGATATTGTGCATGGTACCCTGGCTCAGGCGCCGCGCCTTGGCGATGCCGCGCAGATCGCCCTTGACCAACGTGACGCCGGCGCTTTCCATCGCGATGTCCGTGCCCGTGCCCATGGCGATGCCGACTTGCGCCTGCGCCAGCGCAGGCGCGTCGTTGATGCCGTCCCCGGCCATCGCTACGACTCGCCCTTGCTTCTGCAATTCTTTTACTACTTCACCCTTTTGATGCGGCAGCACTTCGGCGTGAACCTCGTCGATGCCGAGCCGGCGCGCCACCGCTTCTGCCGTGGTCCTGCTGTCGCCGGTGAGCATGACGATGCGGATGCCGGTTTCATGAAGCAGGCGGATTGCTTCCGGCGTCGATGGCTTGACCGGGTCGGCGACGCCAATCAGGCCCGCAAGCTGTTTCTCGATGGCGACGAACATTACCGTTTGCCCTTCGGCGCCCAACCGTTCGGCTCGCTCCCGCATCGCGTCTGTGGAAATTTTCAGCTCTTCGAACAGTTTGAGATTTCCCAACGCCACTCGCTTGCCCTCGACGACGCCGAAGATGCCCTTGCCCGTATAGGACTGGAAGCCTTGATCCTTGGCGAGCTGCAATTGGCGCTCTTGCGCACCGGCAACGATGGCCGCGGCCAGGGGATGCTCGCTCGCTTTCTCCAGGCTCGCCGCCAAACGGAGGATCTCCGTCTCATCGCGGCCTTCGAGCGCGATTACCGACACCAGCCGCGGCTTTCCCTCCGTGAGCGTGCCGGTCTTATCCACGACCAGCGTATCGACCTTCTCTAAGACCTCCAGCGCTTCCGCGTTCTTGATTAACACGCCCGCCGTCGCGCCGCGGCCGGTACCGACCATGATCGACATCGGTGTCGCCAGCCCAAGCGCGCAGGGGCAAGCGATGATCAGAACGGCGACGGCGTTCACTAGCGCATAGGCGAATCGCGGCTCAGGTCCCACCATCGTCCAAACCATAAATGTAACGACGGCCACTGCGACCACCGCCGGCACGAAGTATGAGGAAACAAGGTCGGCCAGCTTCTGGATCGGTGCCCGGCTGCGCTGGGCTTCGCTGACCATTCTCACGATCTGCGCCAGCAAGGTGTCGCCGCCGACTCGCTCGGCGCGCATCATAAAACTTCCCGTGCCGTTGACCGTGCCGCCGGTGACTTTGCTGTTCTGCGCCTTTTCGCTGGGGATCGGCTCGCCGGTCACCATCGATTCATCCACCGAGCTCGCGCCCTCGACGACCACACCATCCGTGGGAATCTTTTCGCCGGGCCGTACGCGCAAGAGATCGCCGACTTGTACCTGGTCCAACGGAATATCCTGTTCGCCGCCGCTCGGATCGACTCGGCGCGCGGTCTTGGGCGCGAGGCCGAGCAATGCCCGGATCGCGCCGCTGGTGCGGCTGCGCGCGCGCAGCTCCAGCACCTGGCCGAGCAAAACCAGCGTCGTAATCACTGCCGCCGCCTCGAAATAAACTCCCACTTCGCCACTGTGGCCGCGGAAAGAATCTGGAAACAGATCCGGCAATAAAGTCGCGATCACGCTGTACACGTAGGCCGTGCCCACGCCGATGCCGATGAGCGTGAACATATTCGGGCTGCGATTGACGATCGACGCCCAGGCGCGCTCGAAAAACGGCCAACCGCACCAGAGCACCACCGGGGACGCTAAGAGAAATTGAAACCAAGTTAAGAACTTAGACGACAAGAGCTGATGCAAAGGTTGCCCTGGCAGCATGTCCGACATCGCGACCAGCAGGACCGGAATGGACAGGACGACGCCCACCCAAAAGCGCCGCGTCATGTCTTCCAACTCGGGATTTTTCTCTTCGGTCAAACTTACCGTGCGCGCTTCCAACGCCATGCCACAAATCGGGCAAGAGCCTGGCTCTTCGCGCACGACTTCAGGATGCATCGGGCAGGTGTATTCGGTTTTGGTGAGCGCCGCGGCGATATCGAGCGGCTCCAGCGCCATGCCGCACTTGGGGCAAGCGCCCGCGCCTTGCTGGCGCACTTCCGGGTCCATCGGGCAGGTATAGATCGCGCCGGGAATTTCCCGCTTAACTGTAGTTGCTGGATGCTGATGAGGGTGAGCTGCCCCTGGCTTCGGCTGCGCCCCGCGGCGCGCTTCGGACGCGGCTAAGTACTTTGCCGGATCGGTTTGAAACAGCTTCTGGCAGTGAACACTACAGAAATAATAGGTCTCGCCGTCGTAATCGAATTTTCCGGCGGCCGTGGCCGGCTCCACCGTCATATCGCAAATCGGATCGATCATTTCTGTTTCCAACCTTACTTGTATGGTTCTTCTAGGTTTCTTGTGAAGAGATATCCACCGCAGAGACACAGAGATCGCAGAGTTCGGAGTATTTTATAATCGAAAACTCCTTCCTCCGCGCACTCCGCGCCTCGGCGGTGCAATTTCCGAACCCCGCTTCACACAAAAACCTAAAGAACCACGCTTATGGTCGCGGCATCACGCGCTTAAATGTTTCACCCTAGCGCAACCTTCTGATTGAACTTGGCGATCTCGACGGGCCACTTGAGCCGCTCGCGGATGGCCTCGGCTAAGGCCGCGGCCCCGGCTTGTTCGCCGTGAACGATGTAGGTTTTCCGCGGGGCTTTGTCGAAATAGCCGAGCCAGCGCAGGATCTCCGCCTGGTCGGCGTGGGCGGAAAAGCCGTCGATGGTTTTTATCCTGGCGCGCACCGGAACCATTTCACCGAGCATTTTGATTTCCTTGGCGCCGTCTTGCAACAGCCGCCCGCGCGTCCCTTCCGCCTGGTAACCGGCCAAAAGAACCGTCGTGTCCGGCTTGGGTAGCCTGTGCTTCAAATGATGCAACACCCGCCCGCCGGTCGCCATGCCGCTCGCCGAGATGATGATGAGCGGCCCCTTGAGGTTGTTGATCGATTTTGACTCCTCCGGGGTTCGGTCGACGATCATGTGGCGCGAACGAATCGGATTGCGCTCGTGATTGGTTAGCCGCGCCATTTCGAAGTCATGCTCTTCAGTATGTCGGGAGTAAATTTCCGTCGCCTCGATGCCCATGGGGCTATCAATATGCACCGGGATCGAAGGAATCTCCCCTTCGTCTTCCATTTTGCGGATGGTGTATACCAGCTCCTGGGTTCTGCCGATGGCGAAGGCCGGAATGAGAAGACAGCCGCGCTGCGCCGCCGTCTCTCTGATCACGTTACGCAGCTCAGCTTCCGATTCCTTTGGATGCATACGATTACCGTAGGTCGACTCGATGAGCAGCCAATCCGCGCCCTTGACCGGCTCCGGGTCCTTCAAAATCGGCCGGTCATAACGACCCAGGTCGCCCGAATCGAGAAAGGTTCTCTTCCGGCCGTTTACTTCGAAGGAAAGGCGCGCGCAACTCGCGCCGAGAATATGGCCGACGCGGCGGAAGTCGGCGAACACGCCCTTCGCCACCTCGACGGCTTCGCCCACTCGCGTGGGCCGCAGAAGCTTAAGGGACCGATTCGCATCCTCCACCGTGTAAAGCGGCAACGCCGGAGCGTGCTTGGAATATCCCTTGCGGTTGGCGTAGCGCGCCTCTTCTTCCTGCAGGTGCGCCGCGTCCGGCAGCATTACATGGAGCAGATCGCAGGTCGCCGGTGTGGCGAACACCGGCCCCTTGTAGCCCTTGAAAACGATGCGCGGCAAATATCCCGAATGATCGATATGCGCATGCGTGAGAATCACTGCATGCAGCCGCGCTAAATCGAGCGGCACCGGCGCCCAGTTTTTCAGCCTCAGCTCCTTCAAGCCTTGAAACAGACCGCAATCGATCAGCACCTGCTCATCGCCGTGCGAGAACAAGAACTTCGAGCCCGTAACCCCGCCCGCCGCACCAAGAAACTGAAGTGAAGCACCCCCGCCGTGTGCCATGCAACCCTAACCTTTCACTTCTTCTCCGCTCTCGTTACCCATCATTCCCCACTCAGCACTCATTACTCGTTACTCAGCACTCTTCATTCAGCAGCCCCCACTCAGCACTCGTTACTCAGCACTCAGCACTAATCTGTGGCGGAGGGGGCGAGATTCGAACTCGCGGTCCACGGAGTGGACGC
>JACPFE010000348.1 GCA_016183145.1 Deltaproteobacteria bacterium
AGATTGGCCCGAAATATCATAACGACCATAAATCGTCATCAAGATTAGGACGAGGCGACAGTATCTTTCAAGCGGGCTGTCATTGATCGAGCCGAGCGCTAAACCAGCCCCCGGTATCAACCAGCAACACCCGCCACGCCGGCCAGATCGAATATCTGCGCGGCCTGGTCAAGCACCAGGGTTGGTTTCTAGCGGCGGAGAAATGAAACGGTGAAAGGCGTTGCTTGTGCAAAACCGCTCGGGCAACTGTGCAACTCAGACAAGTCAGACACTCGATCGACACTCGATCCGACATGAGAGGTGTCAAATGGCACTCCGCAATCCGAAAATCATTCCCGTCTGTCAAGCGTGACGCGCTTTTCACCCTTTTTGACACGCTTTTCTGACCGCGTTCCGACGGCTGCGTCCCCGAGATGAGGCGGCTCAAAAAGCGGTTCACAGTACCCTGCAAATCCCTCTTCGTCGGTTCGGGTGTCGTCGAAGCCGGCTGCAAAACCGTCATCGGCCATCGTCTGAAGCAATCCGGCATGCAGTGGACCGTTCGAGGCGCCAATGACATCATCGCTCTGCGCTGCCTGCGGTCATGAGAAAAAATCTAAAAACGATAGAATTCGCAAGATTGGCATCAACAAATTCAAATACTTGCAACGGCGATTTTTGCGAGAAAGGGATTTTTTCTCACGTCCTGCAACTCAGCGGTCGGTGGGAAGAGTTCTGGGAAGCGCGGCGGGTTAGCCAGCGCTACCAACAAATATGTCGCGCACCCCGACTGCCGGATTTGGTTGACAGCTATGCATGGCCTCAAATAGAGTCTCTTTTTATGACACCAATTCGAAAAAGGGAGGGAGCAGTCATGAAAAAGTTTGCGCTCGCTGCGGTCGCGTTGGGATTGCTTTTTCTGTCACCGGCTTTTCTCGAGGCGCAAGTAAAGGATCTTTCCTGGGGCACGTCCGCCGTCGGCACATCCGGTCACCGCGCTCTGGTCAGTCTGGCAGCCCTGCTCAACCGGGAAATGCCGGCCTACCGGGTGGCGGTGCTGCCGACGCCCGGAGCGATTGCTACGGTAAAGGGCTATGCCACCGGGCAATTCGATGGTTATTACGGCTCCGACATTGCCTTTCACGAATTGGCCGGCGATACCGCTAGGTTCAAGGGGTTTCGGGCACAGATGAAACGGGCGCCGGTTCAATCGTTTTGGGCCTTCACTCTCGAAGTAGGTCTGGGCATCCTGGCCCGGGACAGGAACAAGGTCAAGCAGTGGAGTGATCTATCCGGGGAGAGAGTTTTTACCGGGCCTCTGCCCTTTGATACCCGAGCCACGCTGGAGCGGGCTATGGCGGCGGCCGGGGCGAAGCATAATTACGTGGAGATAGATTTGGCGGTAGCCGGATCGGCGCTCGATAGGGGGGACATAAAGGCGCTAACCGTCTACACCGCAGGCCACACCGCGCTTCCTCCCTGGCTGGTCGAAGCCCAACTCGGCACCGATCTTGCCGTTTTGAACCCGAGCAAGTCAGAGATCGACCTGATCCGCAAAGCAGGGATGCAAGTCGTGGAGGTGAGCCCCAGTGTCTTTAAAAAGAGCGTCCACGTCGACAAGATGCTCTTGGTGCCTTTTTTCTATGGTTTTCATGTAGGCCTGGAGATTCCCGAGAACGATGTCCACCGGATGTTGACCGTTGTCGAGAAGCATGTCGATGAGCTGGTCAAGTCCGACAAGTCGTTTTCGCAGATCAAGACCGGGATGCCGCAATTTCAACGCAGCGGGGTCGAGTCCGCCGTCAACGATGTATTGGTCCATCCGGGCCTGGCGAGATACTTGAAGGATCGCGGCGTTTGGGAGGCCAAATGGGATAAGCGGATCGCGAAGGCCAAGTGATCTTCGTCTCGAGTTGGCGCGGCGTCGTAGTCGACGCCGCGACGATTTGTAAATTGGAGAGGAGCTGGCTGAAACATGGGCCCGTCTGAAGAGCGGCCTGCCAAAGCGCCGGGCAGATGGGCCACGGTCGTCTTTTTTCTTTTCGCAATCGGTTTTTTCGTCTATTTACTGCGCTACTACTTCACCGGGGCCGGCGGGCCGACTCTTCTCACCGTCACGCTGATCCCGGTGACGTTCATTCTTTTTACTCTCGACGCTCTGAGGAAGGGCGCGCTGTATCCCTCGTTGGGACGAGTTGCAAATTATCTCCTGGCCGCCTTCTACATCAGTTTTTCCGTCCTGGTCGCCGTTTATTTCAATATCGAATTCATCGACGTGCGCACCGTTCGGCTCGGTGTTTGGAATTACGCCGACCTGCTCGTCGGCGCTATCATGTTCGTCCTCGTGATGGAGTACTGCAGAGCGAAGTATTTCGCTCTTTTCGTGATCAATCTGATCCTCATTGTTTATACGGTCTACGGCTGGCTCATTCCTGGCCTGTTCGGCCACCCGGGCCTGACTTGGACCAGAGTAATAACGGCCATGAGCGTTGAAATGACGACCGGAGTTTTCTCTCAGCTACCGCAGCTCGCGCTCACCCTGATCGGATCCTTCATGTTGGTTTTGAGTCTCCTTCAGGCTTTCGGTTGCATCGACTCCCTTCTCAAGATCGCTTCCAGGATTGCCGGGTTCTCACCCCAAGCCCTTCCCCAAGCTGCCGTACTCGGGTCCATGAGCGTGGCTGCCGTTAGCGGGAGCAGCGCGGCCAACGCCATCACAACCGGCTCCGCCACGATACCGGCTATGATCGGCTCAGGCCTGCCACGGGTAACCGCCGCGGCCATTGAGACTGCCGCATCTCTGGGGGGACAGCTCATGCCCCCGATCATGGGCATCGCGGCATTTCTCATGGCCGAATTTTTGGGCAAGAGCTATTTCGATGTCGTCGCACGCGGCTACGCTCCCGCGCTTATCTATTTCGGCGGCGTTGCGGCGGCCGTGTATTTCATAGCCGCTAAACATCGGGTCGCGGCTTTCACGGTCGAGACGCCCGAGATAAGTGTTTTGGATCGGGTCCATCTGTTCGCCTACCTCGCCGTCGTCATCGGTTTAGTCTACATGATGGGGGTGATTTACCTGCCCCCCACTCTGGCCGCCTTGAGGGTGTTTGTCTGGACCGGCGTTTTGCTTTGCGCCGCCGCCTTGGCGGTCTCCTTGTTTACGGAACGGCGCTTGAAGCTCAGCCAGCTCGGAAAAATTTTTTTGTCGTTCGTCGAAGGCTTTGCCCAGATGACCACCGACATCACCCTTCTTTTGGCCACCCTATCCATTATGACCGGCGCCTTCGTGATCACCGGAATCCCTACAAAGCTCGGGGTTCTCCTTATGGAAGCCGCGGGGCTCCATCTCACCCTGATGATCGTGGTCGCATTTGCTTTCGGTACTTTGGTTGGAACCGGACTGCCGCCGGCGCCGACTTATATCATCACCGTGCTCGTGATCGCGCCGTTCATGATCAAAGCGGGTGTCGATCCCTGGGCCGTACATTTCTTCGCATTTTTCGTCGGCGTGTGGGGCGAGCTCACTCCGCCGACATCGGTTGTCGCCGCGGTCACGTCGCAGATCGCCCAGGCGTCTTTCATGGCGACCATGATGAAGGCGATTCAGATCTGCCTGCCGCTGTTCGTTCTGATGGGCGCCGTGTTCACCCGCCCGGAGCTGGTTCTGGAACCGGGCCTACAGCAGCTCTTTGCGTTTGTGTTGGTGTTTATAGGAGCCGTGGGATTGGCCTGTAGCGTTCATGGAATATATAGCGAGAAAAGCTCCCTCGATGTCCTGCTGAGACTTGCTCTGGCAATACTCTCCATGGCCGCCGCGCTGACTCCAAGCGACCAGTTAGCCGTCGCAGCGGCAGTGCCGACCGCGGTATTGGTCATCTACGGTTTTTATCGCTCGAGACGGATTGTGCCGGTTTCTCCGGCCTGATGGCGCGCCCGCAATTGTGGATCGGGATGGTTGGCACGCGCGCTTTCACAGGCCGCCCGATCCGAAAGACTATGGTTCCGGTCATAGACACATTGGAAGGGGTTTGAGGTGGAGGTATAGACGCCAGAATTGCTAAGGAGATTGAAAGATGAGCGTCTGTTGCGTGAATTGTCTCCGTAATCCTCAAAGAGAAATTTCTCATTATTTCACTGATTAAAAATGCGCAAGCAGAAGAAAAATAAGGCGACGAGTCGCCTGGGGGAGATTATTCAAGCGTCCGACGCCGCGGTCCTGCGGCAGTTGGTCGAGCGATTGGCCAGTGCCCGGCCTGATGTCCGGCGTGAGTGCCTCGAGTTTCTCCAGCAACATGCGGTTTTAGCTTCCCCTGCCAAGGCGGATGCTGAAGCTGAGGCGGTGTTTGCGCTTTGGCAGGAACTGGAGCCCGATCTCGCGGAATTGGATGAGTACGGCGGTGGGGATCACGACACGGAAGATTTCGTGGGAGAGCTGCTGTACGAGCTTTTCACGAAACTGGGCCAGTCCCGCCTTACCAGCGATGATCGCCGGTCACTGCTGGAGGAGGTTTTACCCTATATCCGGAGCGGCAACGCTGGCATGGACGATGCTCTATATGACGTGGCTTACGCTGCCTGCTCGGACAGGGAAGACTGGAGGTACCTCGCCCAGCGTTTGGAAGAGCTGGGGAAGGATTGGCCTTTAGACCACGCCCGACGGATCTACCGCAAGATTGGCGACCGGGATAAATTTCTGGCCCTCCGTTCCCGCAGGATGGAGTACGGGGCCGATTATCACGACTTGGCAACCTTTTACTGGGAACAGGGCGATCGGGAACAAGCGTTGGCCGTCGCCCGCGACGGCATGCGCAAGGGGAAAGGCCGGATGGATGATCTCCGTGCCTTCCTGGCCGACCGAGCCAAAGAATCGGGAGATCGGCGGGGTTACCTTGAACTCCAGTTCAGTCAGGCAACCGAGCGATTGTCGCTCGCGAGCTACCAGTCTTTCAACAAGCTCTGTAGCGTCGAGGAATGGCAAACGTTTGAGCCCCGTATGCACGCTGCC
>JACPFE010000368.1 GCA_016183145.1 Deltaproteobacteria bacterium
CTGGCAAGAACTGAGGCACAAGGGCGTCGCGCTTCTCTGCCCTTACTGCGACCATCGGTTTCTGGACGAGGAAAGCCCCAAGATCGTAGAGTAGGGCTAACTAGTATGGCGTGTCAGAAATTCGAGGACGAATCCTATGCCTCCCCGTCGTCATTCCCGCGCAAGCGGGAATCCAGTGGCCCTTCGAAGTCCTGGATTCCGGCTCGCGCTAGCTGTCGCCAGCCCGGCCGGAATGACGGATTAATTTGGTTGCGAGTTTCTAACTCAAGACACTAGCTCGGCGGCCTGGAATGAAGCGAGAGAAAGTGAAAAGTTTTTGAAGGGAGGACTGACGTATGACTCGTATTCTAATAATAACTGGGGATGGCTCCACTCCCGATTTGGATTACGGGGTTTTTCGCATGCGCGAAGAAGGCTTCGATGTCACCATCGCCGCGCCCAAGAAGAAACGCCTGCATGTCGTTATTCATCAGCAGGAGCCGGGCTGGGACACCTACGTTGAGAGGCCGTGGTACGCGATGGATGCCGATGCCTCCTTCGACGAGATCGACCCGTCCAGCTTCGACGGTCTGCTGCTGCCCGGAGGCCGGGCGCCAGAGCATATCCGCAACATCGATCGCTGCGTCGAGATCGTCAAACATTTCGTCGACAGCGACAAGCCCATCGGAGCGATCTGCCGCGGCCCTCTCGTGCTTCTAGAAGCGGGTGTGAGAGGGAGGCGATTGACCGGCAACAGCCTAATCAAGCCGCGCGTCGCCATGCGCGGTTGCACCTATGTGGAATCGCGCGGCGAAGCGGTAGTCGATGGGAATATCGCGACAGTAAACGGACGACCTTATTATCACGTATGGATAAGAACGTTCCTGTCGATGCTGAGAGGAACGGTGGTTTACACAGGGAAAGAAGCGTTTAACAGCGCTCGCATTCTTATGATCATCGAGGAGTCGACCAGCTCCGGCCACCATGACTATGCCTATTTCCGCATGCTCGAAGAAGGCTATGATGTCACTGTCGCTGCGCCGGTAAAGAAGCCGCTCAGAACCGTCGTTCACATGCCGTTTGGCTTGGATGGCACCTGGGATACTTTTCAGGAATTACCGGGCTTCATCATCGAACCGGACGCGGCTTTGGCTGAGATCGATCCGTCCGCGTTCGCCGCTCTCGCTATCCCCGGAGGGCGGGGTCCGGAGCATCTGCGGGTCGATCAACGTTGCCTCGACATCGTCCGCCATTTCATTCAGACCGACAAGCCGATGGCATTCATCTGTCACAGCCCGCAAATTCTTACCGAAGCCCTGGCATCGTTGGGAATCAAAGGAAAACGATTGACCGCGATCCATCATTCGGTGAAGGCGGACGTTATAGCGGCCGGATGCATCTGGGTACAAACACGTGAAGCGGTAGTAGACGGAAATATTGTAACGACGGGGAGGAGGCCTGATTACGACGTATGGATGCGGGCATTCGTAAACATGCTTAACGAGCGAGGCATCAATAAAGCCAAAACAGCGGACTCGAGTCCGTTTCTGCAAGCGGGCTTTCTAAGGGAGACCGAATCGAGGGAATCTGTCGCGAAACATTAATCACCCTCCCCTTAATCCCCTCCCGTCAAGGGAGGGGAGACCTCTTAGTTTCCCTCTCCCCCCATGGAGTAGCTACTCGATCGGGTCTACATTCTCGACCGTGGTAAATACTCCACGGGGGAGAGGGCTAGGGTGAGGGGTATGTAAACTTACTTATAACCGTCGAGGAGGAAAGCATGGCATTTAATGACCTGAGAGAATACATCGCTGCGATAGAAAAGTCGGGCGATCTTGTGCGAGTCAAGCGGGAAGTGGATTGGGACATGGAGCTGGGCGCCGTATGCCGGCGCAACTTCGAGCAGTCCGGTCCGGCACTCTTGTTTGAAAAGATCAAAGATTATCCTTCGGGGTACGCGATCCTCAATGGCCCCGTGGCGACCTGGCGGCGCGTGGCCATAGCGATGGGTATGCCGCACGATACTTCCATTCGTGAGATCTACGCGGCCTACGAGGAGCGGCGCGATAAGAAGATTGCGCCGACGGTGGTCAAATCGGCGCCCTGTCAGGAAAACGTCATGACCGGTTCCAACGTGGACGTCTATAAGCTGCCGGCGCCCATGGTGCACGATGGCGATGGCGGTCGCTATATCGCAACTTGGGACATCATCGTTACGAAAGACCCGGAGACCGGTTGGACGAACTGGGGCATGTACCGCTTCATGACGCACACGCAGAACATGCTCACCGGCTGGCCCCAGGCGACCAGTCAACTCGCGCTGATGATGAAAGAGAAATTCCTGCCGCGCAAACAACCGATGCCCGTGGCCATCGTCATCGGCTGTGAGTCCCTCTGTCACATGGTGGCGACAGACCCTTACAGGCCGGGGGAGAATGAAGCCGACTATGCCGGCGGACTCAGAGGAGCGTCCGTGGAGTTAATCCAATGTAAGACGCAGGATCTCATGGTGCCGGCCCACGCCGAGATCGTCATCGAAGGAGAAGTGCTGCCCGACCGTATCGCCCTGGATGGACCGTTCGGCGAGTATCCGGGTTATCGCAGCGGCACGATGGGCGAGGGCGTGCTCGTCCAGATCACGGGAATCACCCACAGGAAAAATCCCATTCTTACTCTGACCACGCTGGGCATCCCGCCCGACGATAGCTCCATCGCCGCTTCTCTTACGGCGGGGGTCGCCATGAAACGGGGACTCAAGCGCCGCGGCGTTCCGGTCAAAGAGGTCTATGTGCCGCCGGCGGGAGTCACCCACCTGATCGCCGTCAGCGTCGAGCGCGGCGGCAACCGTGTGGCCCGCCAGGTTCTCGATTTCTTCACCGCTCGCCGGGTGATGGTCTCCAAAGTCATCGTTGTGGATAGCGACGTGGATGCCTTCGACATGGACCAGGTGATCCATGCCTTCGCCACCAAGTGTCATCCGGGGCGGGGAATTACGGTGGAGCACTACGAGGGACGCGCCAACGCATTGACGCCATGCTACGACGCCGATGAGCGCCGGCGGCTCAAGGGAGCCTCGGTGGTCTTCGATGCGACCTGGCCCGACGATTGGGAACCGGAGGGAATTCCGGTAAAATCTTCCTTCGAGACCACCTATCCGGACGCGATTAAGAAAAAAGTCCTGGCGGAATGGAAAAGTTATGGGTTGGGAGAAAAGCGATGAAAAAAGAATATGTGACCTTTGTGCGCCGGCTGCGCGATCTCAGCGAAGGGAAAGAACTCCTGTTTATAAAAGACCTCACTCCTGGGCCGCGCAAATATGACACGAAGTTGGTGCGAGCGAACATATCACGCCAGGCGGACAAGCTCCCTGATGGGGACGTGCTCTGGATCCGTTCCGAGACCGGCTATCTTCACTCTGAGCCCTGGGCGATGAAAATTCTCGAGGAACTGCCGCCATACGTGCCGGGACAACCCTGGCAGGATCTCTTCGTCGCCATGAGACAACTGTGACAACTAAGCTACCCAGGGTTTACTGTGAAGAGGCATTCACCACAGGGACGCACAGCGGCGCAGCCACAACCGAAAGAGAGTTTTCACCACGAAGTGGGTCATGATCTTACGCTCGCCCGCCGAGGATGAAAATGGAGGGATTTCCCTCCACATGGTGCCCTCCTCGACTCGTCATTCCCGCGCACGCGGGAATCCAGGTTTGTTGCGCCGAATTAGCCTGGATACCCGCTTTCGCGGGTATGACGGAACCCAGGCGGGCCTCTTGGTTCTC
>JACPFE010000026.1 GCA_016183145.1 Deltaproteobacteria bacterium
GAAGCCATGGGCTATCTCGATCATCTCTATCGAGTCGCCGTCCACCTAGTGAAGGAACCGCACGAAGCCGAGGATTTGGTTCAAGAAACCTATGCGCGCGCGCTTGGCTCCTACGACCAGTTCGCCCCTGGGAGCAATTTGAAAGCCTGGTTGACGAGAATTCTCTATAACTTTTTCTTTGATAATTACCACCAGAAGAAACGGTGGGTTTCGGTCGACGATAGCTCTACGGAGAAAGACGAGTCGGATTATTGGGAAAGAGTTCCGGCGGAAAATCCTGGACCGGAAAACCGCCTTTTGCTGAAGGAGCTGAGAACCCAAATTAGCGACGCTCTAAGGAAAATTCCCGAGGAGTTCCGGTTACCGATCACTCTAGTAGACATGGGAGATTTTTCTTACGCGGAAGCGGCGGAAATACTCTCGTGCCCCGTAGGTACCGTCCGCTCCCGGCTTTCCAGAGGTCGGAGGTTACTGTTCAACCAACTTAAGGAATACGTGGCCACCGAAGAAAAGAAACAAGCAAAACAATGAAATGCGAAGACGCACAGGAACTGATCACCGCCTTGGTCGATAAGCAAGTCTCTGACCAGGAGCGATCCTCGATAGAAAGCCATCTCAAAGATTGTCAGAGGTGCCGATTCATCTACGAGCAGGAGCAAGCCTTAAAGAGAGAGATCGGCGCGGCAGGGGCTCGCCTGCATGCTCCCGCCGGACTAAGGAGTAAAATTCTATCGGATCGGCGCATTTTCCCTGGCCCAGAGCGGTCATCGGGATCATGGACGGAGCGTATCTTGCCCGCCTGGTCATTTCCTCGACCAGCTCTAGCCCTTGCCCTCGCGGTCGTCTTGATTCTTCCCATGCTTTATTTCATGCGGACGCCAAGCGAACCGATTTCACTGGCGGCTGTGGAAATCCAAAGGAAGATTATCGGTGGTGAGATTTCAGTCCGAAAGATGAGCAATCTAGATGAACTTAGGAAATGGCAGATTCGCGCCGTGAACGGCGAGTTTACGCCGATGGAATATGATTTGTCCTCGATGAACATGCTGCCCGTGGGCGGAGTGGTCCAGGAAGTGAACGGCCGAAAGACGCTGGTCACCGTTTATACGGGGAACGGTTTAACCATCACTTGTTTTACCTTTCTCGGAACCGAGGAGGACGCGCCAAAGATCGCCTCGGTCTTCTTTGATCCGGAGAAGAAAATGAATTTTTACAGCTTCTCCAAAGATGGATTGAATGCCGTGTTGCACCGGGAGGGGAGCATCATCTGCATTTTAGTTTCCAACATGCCGGGGGACGAACTCCTTGCCCTGGTCAGGGCGAAGGTTCAGCCGAGCTAGCTGTCAAGCGGCTATTTCGATAGCTGCTTGAGAAACCCCTCCTTCTCAAGCTCCTGCATCAGGCTGGCGTCGATGAACTGCTCGGCCCGTGCGCCGCGCGCGCGCGGGTCGCGCACGGCGATGTCGTCGAGCGCGGTTTTCATCGCTTCCACGGACGGATAGGGTATCCTCGGAATATATCGGTTGAAATAGAGATCGTGGACCGCCTCTAAAAAAGGCACGTCCTGATTTTTGAGATATTTGCCTAGCACGCCGACCGCAAAACTTTTTTGTGTCCTGCCGTAGTGGACGGCGTCGGTGTAGGCGCGCATGACGCGCAGCACGGTATCGCGCCGGTTGCGGATGAAAGCCCTGCTGGTGTTGAGACCCGAGCCGGGAAACGCCAGCCCTAGCGCGGCAACGTCGGCGAGGTCGCGATGCCCATCCCGCCGCGCCAGGATGGTAAATTCCGCGTTGAGCATCGCGCCCTGAATCGCGCCGCTCTTGAGCGCGGCCATCATCTCCGGCTGCCCACCCAACTGCAAGACGGTGAAATCCTTGTCCGGCTTGACTGGCCACTTCTCCGCCGCCATGCGCAGGGCAAAGTCGGTTGCCGATGCGAACCGGGTGATGGCGACTTTCTTGCCTTTGAGATCTTCGATCTGCTTGGTGCCGGAGCCGACGACGAGGAAAAACGGCAAGACGTTCATGCCGCTCGCCAGGTTGACGAGATCGGCGCCGGCGAGGTCCGCGCTGATCACCGCGGCGCCGTTAAACATCGCCACCGGAACCTCCCCGGATAAAATCACTTGCGCGGCGCGCGAACCGCCGCCGACATAGAGAAGGTCCACTTCCAAACCGTGCTTCTTGAATATCCCCCCTTCATGCGCGACCCACAGCGGGCTCTGCGAGCTGCCGATGGCGCTGTAGGCGATGCGCAATTTTTCGGGCGCGGCGCGCAACTGCGCTTCGGCGCGCGACCCAATGAACATAGCGATGAGCAGCAGCGCTGGTATTATTCGCGTTTGATTCATTTTGGCCTCGTGAAACGAATCGTGGCGCTACTTTATAGAACAGCGAGCCGAAGTCAACCGAATCGTATACTGGGCCGATGGTTCTGCCGCAGAATCTTGGCGGCGTCCGGGAAGACAACGATGTAGGCTTTAGTCGCCAATTAAAAAGGCCGCGTAGTAAGCGGCGCCGCGCAGCGCGGCCTCATCGTTCAACACAACCTGCACGGGAATCGTGGCAAGTAGGCCCGCGTAACGCCCTTTGTCGGTGAAAGCGCGCATGAAGGTTCCGTCTTGGAGCTTGGCGAGAATTTTCGGCGCGATGCCGCCGCCGACGTAGAGGCCGCGCAGCGCTTTGGCGCGCAGCGCAAGATTGCCCGCCTCCGCGCCGTAAATCGAAGCGAAGAGGTCCAACGCCTTGATGCAAATCTCCGCTTCGTTCGCCAAGGCGGCCATCGACACCACCGCGCTTGGATCATTTTCCGCGGCGAGCCGGTCGGCCAACCACTTGGGCTCTTCAAAGCCGCGCTTCTCTTTCAGGAAACAATAAATATTGAACAGCCCCGGCCCGGACAACACTCTTTCGTAGCTCACATGGCCGAATTGACTCATCAGATAGCGCAGCAGTTCGATTTCCAAATCATCGCGCGGCGCGAAGTCGGCATGCCCTCCTTCCGAGGCCAGGGGATGAAAGCGATGGCCATCGTCGTGCAGAATCGCTTCCCCTAATCCGGTCCCGGCCGCGATCAGTGCCTTGTTGCCGGAATGGCGCGGCTCCCCTTGATTGAGCGTGCAGAACTCGTCGTCTTCGAGTGTGAAGATGCCGTAGGCCGCGGCTTCAAGGTCATTGAGCAGAGCCAGCGAATCGAGCTTGAGCACACCCCACAATTCGCCGCTGTCGATCATCCACGGCAGATTGGGAGTCTTGACCTTGCCGTCGACCACCGGCCCGGCGATGCCGAAACAGGCGGCGTCGATGGAGTGCGCGCCGACGACGAGAAATTCTTGCAGCACCGGCACGAGGCCCGAATACCGCTTGCTCGCAAAGCTCTGCGTCCACT
The DNA here is from genome assembly GCA_016183145.1 of Deltaproteobacteria bacterium. Lineage (GTDB taxonomy): Bacteria > Desulfobacterota > Binatia > UBA9968 > UBA9968 > JACPFE01. The sequence goes on from JACPFE010000026.1 coordinate 3,391, forward strand.
CAGGGCGGATACTTTCACCGTGAACGGAAAAAAGCGCCAGATTGGTCTTCGTCCCGCCGACGTCTCCCGCCAGAACTAATTCTCTACGCGCCATAATTCATCTCACGTTACGACAAGCGAATTGGCTTCGGTCGTTAAAGATTGTTCTCTCGCCAAGCATGTCCTGAGCTTAGCCGAAGGGGCGCCAAGCATGCCCTGAGCGAAGTCGAAGGGACGCTAAGTGACAGGCCCAAGGCCTGTCATCCCGAGCGAATGCGAGGGATCTGAGAAAAAGATTTCTCGCCTCGCTCGAAACAAGGATTTCTCTCTTCGTTCGAAATGACAATGCTCTTCCTTTGCGCCTTTGCGTCTTTGCGGGAGTCACATCCGGTTGAATCTTTTCTATGGCTGGCGCCAGCGCCGGCCGTCCCGCTCCATGAATTCGTCGGCTGCGCCCGGTCCCCAACCGCCGGCATCGTAGTTGGGAAAATTTTTCGGTTTGCTCAGCTTCCAGACCTGAATGATCGGGTCCATGAGCGCCCAGGCCGACTCGACCCAGTCGTGCCGCGTAAACAGCGTCGAATCCCCTTCGATGCAGTCCTCCAGTAGCGTTTCATAGGCTTCGGGAGAGCTGTTGCCGAACGCCTGCTCGTATTTAAAATCGAGGCTGAGCGGTTTGATCACCATGTCGGGTCCGGGCGGTTTCACTTCGAAGGTCAGGGACACGCCTTCGTCGGGTTGGATGCGCATCACCAGCACGTTGGGGTTCACCGCCTCGACGGCGTGGGACTTGAACAACAGCAGCGGCGGCCGCTTGAATTGAATGGCGACCTCGGTGACGCGCTTTGCCATGCGCTTGCCCGAGCGCAAATAAAACGGCACGCCCTCCCAGCGCCAATTGTCGATGGCGAGCTTGATCGCCGCGTAGGTCACCGTGGTCGATCCCCTGGCGACGCCGGGCTCCTGGCGGTAGCCGGTGACCTCCGCGCCGTCGATCTTCCCGCCCGCGTACTGTCCGCGAACCGCAGCCGCCGCCACCTCCTCCGGCGCGATCGGACGAACGGATTTGAGCAGCTTGCCTTTCTCGTCGCGCACGGCATCCGCGGAAAAGCTCACCGGCGGCTCCATCGCGGTCAGGCAGAGCAGTTGCAGCAGATGGTTCTGAAACATGTCGCGCACTACGCCGGCCTCGTCGTAATAGCCGCCCCGGCCTTCCACGCCGACGCTCTCCGCCGCGGTGATTTGCACGTGATCGACGTAACGGCGATTCCAAACCGGCTCGAACACGGCATTGGCGAAGCGGAATACCATGATGTTCTGCACTGTTTCCTTGCCGAGATAATGATCGATCCGGTAGACCTGCTTCTCGTCCAATGACTCGTGTACGCGGTGATTGAGCTCCTGAGCGGTTTGCAGATCGGTGCCGAAAGGTTTCTCGATGACCACTCGCGTGCGCGCCTCGCCGTCGGTCTCCCTGGGCGCCAAACCGGCCGCCGACATTCGCTCGATAACGGCGCCGTATAGCTCCGGCGGCGTCGCCAAATATAAAACTCGGGCGGGGAGAGCCCGGCTGCCACGGTCGAAAGCGTCGATGAACTCCTTGAGCCGTTGGTAGCTCTCCGGCTCGTCATAACCGCCCCGCACATAGTAGAGCGTGGCCGCGAACTTCTCCCAAACCGCTTCGTCCTTTAAGCCCGTGCGCGAAAATTCTCTGACCGCCGCTCTCAGCCTCGCGCGAAACGACTCATGGCTCAACTCGCTGCGCGCGTAACCGACCACGGCGAAGCGCTCCGGCAAGCGGTTTTCCAACGCGAGATTATAAAGCGCCGGGATGAGTTTGCGCTTGGTGAGATCGCCGGAGGCGCCGAAGATGATCACGACGCAGGCGTGAGGCCGTTTCCCCTGTCCTGAGCCGGTGGCAGCGGCATGGGTGTGCGGATCGCCGTACATAACGGGCTATTCCTTCTTCACCGCATGGCCGCCGAACTCGTTGCGCAGCGCGGCAATCACCTTCGCGGCGAAGGAATCTTCCTGGCGCGAAGCGAAGCGCGCGAACAGCGAGAGCGTCAGCACCGGCGCGGGAACGCCCTTTTCAACCGCCTCCGCCACCGTCCAGCGGCCTTCGCCCGAGTCTTGAACATAACCTTTAATCTCATCGAGCTTGGGATCTTTTGCAAAGGCGCTTTCGCACAGCTCCAGGAGCCACGAGCGCACCACGCTGCCCTGGTTCCATAGATGAGAGATTTTTCCAAGATCGAAATCGAACTGGGAGGCTTTCAGCAACTCGAATCCCTCTCCGTAGGCTTGCAGCATGCCGTACTCGATGCCGTTATGAATCATCTTGACGAAATGGCCGGCCCCGCTCGGCCCGACATGGAGAAAGCCGTCCGCGGGCGCAAGAGTTTTGAAAATCGGTTCGAGGCGGGCGACGATTTCTTTTTCGCCGCCGATCATCATGCAGTAGCCGACCTTGAGCCCCCAGATGCCGCCGCTGGTGCCGGCGTCGATAAAATGCACGCCGTCGCGCTTGAGGTTGCCGGCGCGCCGGATCGAATCTTTGTAATGCGAGTTGCCGCCGTCGATGAGGATATCGCCTTTGGATAATTGGGGCAGCAACTGCTCGATGCTCTGATCGACCGGATCGCCGGACGGAACCATGAGCCAGATGGCGCGCGGCAGGCTCAACTGTCTGACAAAATCCGCCAGCGAATGAGCGCCGACGGCGCCTTTGTCGACAACCCGCTGAACCGCCTCGGCGCTGCGGTCATAGCTAATCACCCGGTGGCCGCCGAGCACGAGCCGCTCGGTCATGTTGGCTCCCATGCGGCCCAGACCGATCATGCCCAGTTCCATATTCGTTTTGGTGGTGGTTCAGTTTGATTTCGACGCCGCATCGATGTAGGGGCCTACGTGCCTGCCCTCCGAACGGGCAACCAC
>JACPFE010000369.1 GCA_016183145.1 Deltaproteobacteria bacterium
ACATCTCCGTCACAAAGTCTTTGAAACAGTTAACCGATCTCCTGCCCATCCGGTTTTTGGACCACATTATCATCGGCAAGAAGAGTTACGTTTCACTCAAGGACTCGGGGCATCTGTAAGCAATGAAAATGGAAAAACAAATGACCGATATGAATCGATTGCGGCCGAAGTTTTCCTTGGGACGTATTGTCGCCACCCCCGGTGCCTTGGAAGCCCTTGAGGAGGCCAACCAGAACCCCTTTGAGTTTCTCGAAAGACATCAGGCGGGAGACTGGGGCGATCTCTGCGAAGAGGATAAGAGCGAAAATGAATTCTCACTCAAGAATGGTTTTAGAATTCTCAGCGCCTATCGAACACGGAACAACGTGAAGCTTTGGCTGATCACTGAATCGGACCGATCTTGCACGACTCTGCTCCGCCCCAGTGAATATTAATCCGTGATTGATTCCGGCAATCTAAGGAAACGAAGGGCTCAACGAAAAAGCAAAATGCACGTGCACCCGCGGTCAAATAGCGACTCCCTTGGGAAGGCCCCTCATTCAGCTCTGACACCCATTGAGGCCGAAGGATTTCACGCGTTCGCCGACGCCTTTGCGCTGGATGGACAATGGGTCATTTTTCTCTCCATCGCCGGCCATAAAGACGCGGTGAAGGCCATCAGAGCCACGCTTCTTACCAATCACTGGGTCAATGTCGGAATTCACGAGGTATGCCTGCTTCCTAGCACGAAATACGGCACAAGTGTTAAGGCTTTACCCTCAGGGATCGTCCATACAGCCATATTCATCAAGAATGACCTTGGTCAGGCGGAGACTCACTATACTTTGACGGCAAGACAGGATTTCACGGAGGCGGATCTCTATTTCACAGCCCTCATAAAGCACAGCGCAGTTCCGGTCCATTCCGGCTGGAAGACGTGGCTTCATAAGAGAGCCGTTCAAGGAAATGAGGTGGAAACTCTAACAGCCCATGGAATTCACGGGATCAAGATTTCACTGGACGATACAAGCCTGGCCGAAGACATTGCCACGGCACTCAAAAAAGGGAAACTCAAAACAGTTTTCGACAACGCTTCACTCTTACCGTTTTCCAAGAAGTCCTCACGTATCTAGAGGCTTCATTCTTCTCTTTCGAAAGGGTTTTTTTGAGACTTGAGGCTCAAGCCAAGGCGGGTTTCTATCCAACGCCGCCCAAGGTCGTCGACATCATCAAGACCTGGATCGGCGAGAAAATGGCGGGGCCACGGAGACTCCTCGATCCCTGCTGCGGCACGGGTGAGCCGGCAGCACAAATAGCGGCTGCCGCCGGATGCGACGCCTACGGCATTGAAATCAACACAGAGAGAGCGCAGGCGGCGAAGCGGATCTTAACCAAAATCGTTGCCGGCGATCTCTTCAGCGTAAGAGCACGCCCCGGAGCTTTTTCGATTCTGTATTTAAATCCTCCCTACGACTTCGATGCCGAGGACGGGCGGACGGAACTTTCTTTTCTCAAGCACACCCTTCCTTATCTCGCTCCAAGAGGGCTTCTCCTTTTCGTGGTGCCGCAAAAACGGATCACGAATCGAATCGCCCGAGTTCTTTCGGCTTATTTCGAAGACCTGAAGGTCAGAAAATTTCCCCCTGACGAGTTCCAAGCGTTCGGACAAATCGTTATCGCCGGGATCAAGAAGGCGCGGGCCGAGATAAACGGGGAAGTTCTTGCCAGCTTGAGTCAGATCTCAACCATGGATCTCCCCGAAATGGTTCGAAAGGAATTCTCATTCAGTGTCCCGGCCGTGGGTAAAGACTTCTTCATCCGATCAGCCGAATTCGGTCCTGACGAGCTCGCCGAAGAACTTACGGTAAGTTCACTCTGGAAGGAGCCGGCGCTCGGTCTGATCGAGGAAGAGGACCAAATAAGACCAGCTATTCAGCCGCTTATGCCGCCGCGCAAAGCCCATTTGGCAATGCTTATCGCGGCGGGACTCATCAACAACCAGATATTGGAAGCCAACAGCAAGAAGTTTCTCATCAAAGGAACTTCGAAGAAGACCATCGATCGATTCGAAGAAGAAACCGAAAAAGGAATAAAGATTACGGAGCGGGAAAGAATTGTCACTCAGATAAACGCCTTTGATCTAAAGACAGGCGAGTATCTCCAGATCGTATGAACATCCACGACTTCATTGAAGAGTTCCGTTCCGTTATCGTCACGAGCGTTGGCCGGGACTCCAATCCCCTCTACCACCCAGGGACTGACCGAAAGGCGATCTATCAGCTTATAAAGACCCTCCCCAGACGGCCCATCGCAAGCCAGATTGACGCCATCGGCGGGATTGTCCAGGCGCTCCGATCTCGCGATTCCGCAATTCTCGTGGGAGAAATGGGCCTGGGAAAGACCTACATCTCCATTGCCGCCGCAGCCGCGCTGGGACTCACAAAGATTCTGGTCGTCTGTCCGCCTCATCTTGTGAGGAAATGGCGGCGCGAGGTGAAACAAACCGTGCCCATGGCCACTTCGCTGGCCGCCGAGAGAATTGGCGACATCGAAAGGGCTCTGAACGAAGAACGGCGGCCCCTCTTTATGATTCTTTCTCGTGAGAAGGCCAAACTTGGCTACTACTGGAAAGGACATGCAGCGCGCCTCAAAGATAGCACCTTTGTCTGCCCCAGATGCAGAACCCCGCTGGTGGACAGGGATGGTGTTCCCGTAGCCGACGAAGCTCTCAACCGGAAGAAGCAGAAGTGCAAAGAGTGCCGGGAGCCGCTGTGGGAGGCCGACGCACGGGGCCCCAGGCGCTTCCCCCTGGCGACCTACCTCAAGAACAAA